>JANMHL010000402.1:0-7441 GCA_031375125.1 Novosphingobium sp.
GTTGAGGCCTGATCGACCCTCTCCATTTTTGGCGAAGGCCACAAATGGGGAGGTGGATCGCCGCAGGCGAGACGGAGGGGTTTCGACGCCAGCGTAGATAACCCTCCGTCACCGCTTCGCGGCGCCACCTCCCCTTTTGGCTTCGCAAAATGGAGAGGATCTATAGGCGCTACCCTTGCGTTAATGCGTCCCTCCCCCTAGCGGCTCCTGAATATCCTGAAGGAGTCGAACATGGTCCCCCGCTATTCCCGCCCCGCGATGACTGCGATCTGGGAGCCGGAGGCGCGCTTCAAAATCTGGTTTGAGATTGAGGCCCATGCCACCCAGAAACTGGGCGAGCTGGGTGTGGTTCCGATGTCGGGAGCCAAGGCGCTGTGGGACTGGTGGGCGACCAATCCCAAGATCGACGTTGCCGCGATTGACGCGATCGAAGCCGTGACCAAGCACGATGTGATCGCGTTCCTCGATTGGGTCGCGCAGCAGGTCGGGCCAGAGGCGCGGTTCATGCATCAGGGGATGACCAGCAGCGACGTGCTCGATACCACGCTGTCAGTCCAGCTGGCGCAGGCATCGGACCTGCTGTTGGCCGATCTTGACGAGCTGCTCGCCGCGATCAAGCGCCGCGCGCTAGAGCATAAATACACACCGACCATCGGCCGCAGCCACGGCATCCATGCCGAACCGACCACTTTCGGCAAGAAGCTGGCCGAAGCCTATGCCGAATTTACCCGCTGCAAAGCGCGGCTGGTGGCGGCGCGGGCCGAAATTGCGACTTGCGCGATTTCGGGCGCGGTCGGCACCTTTGCCAACATCGACCCATCGGTTGAGGAATATGTCGCCGAAAAGCTGGGCCTGAGCATCGAGCCGGTCAGCACGCAGGTGATTCCGCGTGATCGCCACGCGATGTTTTTTGCCACGCTGGGCGTGATCGCCAGCAGCATCGAACGCCTCGCGATCGAAGTGCGGCACCTGCAGCGGACCGAAGTGCTGGAGGCCGAGGAATACTTCGCGCCCGGCCAAAAGGGTTCCAGCGCGATGCCGCACAAGCGCAATCCGGTGCTGACCGAAAACCTCACCGGCCTCGCCCGGGTGGTGCGTTCGGCGGTTGTGCCGGCGCTGGAAAACGTCTCGCTGTGGCATGAACGCGATATCAGCCATTCGTCGGTGGAACGCTACATCGGCCCCGATGCCACGATCACGCTCGATTTCGCGCTGGGCCGCCTGACCGGGGTGATCGACAAGCTGTTGGTCTATCCAGAGCGGATGAAGAAGAACCTCGATAAGATGGGCGGTCTGGTCCACTCACAGCGGGTGCTGCTGGCGCTGACGCAGGCCGGACTGGAGCGCGATGCCAGCTACCGGCTGGTTCAGCGCAACGCGATGAAGGTGTGGGAATCGGATGGACAACTGAGCCTGCTCGAACTGCTGCAGGCTGATCCCGAAGTGACCGCGGTGATGAGCCCGGCGGAATTGGCTGAAAAGTTCAACCTCGACTATCACTTCAAAGCGATTGATACGATTTTCGAACGGGTGTTCGGCCCAGAATAAAAGGGAGTCAGCTGATGAAACGCGCATTCAAATGGCTTGGCGGATTGCTGCTGCTGGTTGTGATCGCGCTGTTCGCGCTGGGCTACACCCCGGACACTGATCCCACCGCAATGCGCGCCAAATACGCCAGCGCAGCTTCGCAATTTGTCGATGTCGGCGGCGGGCTGACGATGCATTATCGCGATCAGGGCAACCCGGCCGGGCCGGTGCTGGTGCTGCTCCACGGCTCAAACGCCTCGCTTCATACGTGGGAACCGTGGGTGGCGCGGCTGGGGGCCAAGTACCGGATCATCTCGGTCGATCAGATCGGCCACGGGCTGACCGGCCCCAACCCCAGCGGACAGTATGATGGCGCGGCGTTCGTTAGCACGCTCGATGCGCTGCTGACCAAGCTGGGCGTCAGCCGGTTCGCGCTCGCTGGCAATTCGATGGGCGGCTATGTCGCTTGGGAATATGCGCTGGCCCACCCGGATAAGCTGACCCAGCTGGTGCTGGTTGACGCGGGCGGGCCGCCGGATGATCCAAACAAGCAGCTGCCCATCGGATTCCGGATCGCCCGAACCCCTGGCCTCAACAAGATCGTGCTGGTGATCACCCCGCGTTCGGTGTTCGAAAAATCGCTGCACGGTTCGGTGTCTAACCAGTCCATCGTCACCCCGGCCGCAATCGACCGCTATTGGGAACTCAACCGCTACCCCGGCAACCGCAAGGCGACGGGCGAACGGTTCGCGCAATACGGCAAGCGCGACACCAACACCGCGCGACTGGGCGAGATCAAAGTGCCAACGCTGATCCTGTGGGGCGCCGAAGACAAGTTGATCCCGGTCAGTGGCGCCGATTGGTTCGCCGCACGGATCCCCGGATCGGTCATGATCGTCTATCCCGGCATTGGCCACTTGCCGATGGAGGAAACGCCGGACCGCTCTGCCGCCGATCTCGACGCTTTTCTGTCGAAGCCCTTCCCTTCGCCCGCCAAGCCGCCTAGCCTCGTCCCTGCAAAGCCCTGAAGAACAAGGAGGCATGGTCCATGCAATTGCTGCGCACGCTCCTGCTACTGCTCATTACCGTTATTCTCGTTGCGTTCGTGGGAATCAATGGAGTTTTCCCGTGGAGCACAGTCTCGATCAATTTCTGGCCGCAGCAAGACGGGACCTATGTCCACCTGCAATGGCCGGTCGGGTTAATCGTGTTGGCGTCAATGGTGCTGGGTTTCCTGCCGATGTGGCTGCTGCACAAGGGTGCGCGCTGGCAGTTTAAGCGGCGGATCGGGTTTCTGGAAAACTCGGTCAAATCGGCCAGCCAGACTGCGCCAACCGCCTTTGGCACCACCACTCAGCTTGACGCTGCAACTTCAACGGATCCCTTGGCACCCCCGCAATGAGAACCAACCCGATCTACCTGGCGCTCGATTTTCCGCGGCTCGATACGGCGCTTGAAGTCGCCAAAAAGGCTGCCGCGCATATTGGCGGACTGAAGCTGGGGATGGAGTTCTTTTACGCCCACGGCCACCACGGCGTGTTGGAAGTGCACAAGCTGGGCCTGCCGATCTTCCTCGATCTAAAGCTGCACGATATTCCTAACACTGTCGCAGGCGCGATGCAGGCGATCCATGTGCTGGAACCCGCCATCGTCACCGTTCACGCGGGCGGCGGCCGGGCGATGATGGAGGATGCCAAGGCTGCGGCGGGCGAAAACTGCAAGGTCGTTGCCGTCACGCTGCTGACCAGCCTGGACGAAGACGACATGGCCGCAACCGGCATATCCGGCACGCCCAGCGATCAGGTGATGCGGCTGGCCGAACTGGCGCGCGATGCTGGATTGGACGGGATTGTCTGTTCGGGGCACGAAGTGGCAGCGGTCAAGGCAATGTGGCGCGATGGCTTTCTGGTCGTCCCCGGCCTGCGCCCAGCCGATGCCAAATTGGGCGATCAAAAACGTGCCGTCACCCCGCGAGCAGCCCGCGATGCCGGAGCCAGCGTGCTGGTGATCGGCAGGCCCATTGCCCGCGCCGAGGATCCAGCGGCGGCAGCGCGCGCAATCGAAGGCACGCTGTAGGTTCAGCCAGCAGCAAGGCCAAGCAGGCTAGATCACACTTCAAATTGCAGGAGTAATTCCATGAAATTCTTGAAGTTCGCCCTCGCCCCGATCGCCCTTGCCTTTGTTTTGCCCGGAGTTGCCATGGCCCATTCGGATCAGCCCGCTATTGCCGTCACATCGACGTTGCTGTCGATTACGACCGAGGGCAAAAGCACCCGCACGCCCGATATGGCAGTGTTTTCTGCTGGCGTAGTCAGCGAAGGCAAGACTGCCAGCGAAGCCCTCGCCGCCAGTGCCGTGGCCATGAACCGCGTAATCGCGACGCTCAAAAAAGCCGGGATTGCCGACCGTGATATCCAGACCAGCCAGATCAATCTAAACCCGGTTTACAGCCAGCCGGTGGTCGGCCCCAATGGGCAGGTGGCGCAAGAGCCGCGGATTATCGGCTATCAGGCCAACAGCACCGTCACGATCCGCAGCCGCGATATCAAGGGCTTTGGCAAAGTGCTCGACGCGCTGGTTGCGTCCGGTTCAAACCAGATCAATGGCCCGGCCTTCCAGATGTCCGATCCGCGCAGCGCGCTCGATGAAGCGCGCGGCGATGCCATGAAGCAAGCCCGCGCCCGGGCTGACCTTTATGCCAAGGCGGCCGGCCTGCGGGTGGTGCGGATCGTCTCGATCAGCGAAGGCGGTGGCTACAGCCCACCCCAGCCGGTCTATGCCATGGCCAAAATGGCCGACGCCTCGTCCAGCCCGATCGCGGCAGGCGAAGTGGAAGCGCAGGTCAGCGTGACCGTGCAGTTCGAACTGGCCCAATAAGCCTCTACGTAAATCTCGACACGAACGCCGGTTTGGGTAAGGCGGGGGTATGACTGCCCCCGCCATCAAGATCTGCGGCCTGACCACTCCCGAAACGCTGGCTGCCGCGATTGCGGCGCGAGCGGAATGGTTCGGGCTGATGTTCGTTGATAGGAGTCCCCGCGTTGCCTCGCTGGCGATCGCGGCTGAGCTTGGCCAGCGCGCCGCCGGGCGGATTGGCCGGGTCGGGGTGTTCCTCGATGCCGATGACGCCGCGATTGCCGCCGCGGTGGCTGCCGCCGGGCTCGACGTTCTGCAACTCCACGGCAGTGAAACTCCGCAGCGCTGCGCCGAACTCAGCACTCACTATGGCCTGCCGGTGTGGAAAGTGCTGTCGGTATCGGCCCGCCCCGACCTGAATCGCGCCGCCGCCTATGCCGGGGCCGCCGAACTGGTCCTGCTCGACGCCAAGACCCCCAAGGGGACGCTGCCGGGCGGACTGGGGCTGACGTTTGACTGGAGCATTCTAGCGGGCTGGCAAGCGCCGCTGCCGTGGGGCCTGGCAGGCGGGCTGAACCCGGGCAATGTCGCAGCGGCCGTGCGGATTACCGGGGCGGCGCTGATCGACGCCTCGTCCGGCCTCGAAACCGCGCCCGGCGTCAAGGATGCGGCCCTGATCGCAACCTTTTGCAAGGCCGCCCGCGCCGCATAGAAAAAGGGCGGCCCGTTGCCGGACCGCCCTTCCACTCGGTGGTATCTGATCCGAACGATCAGAACTTGATGCCAACGCCTGCAACCAGTGCGTCCGAATCCGGAGCGAGGTTGCCGGTGAAGTAATGGCGATATTCGGCTTTCACATAGAACGGCCCGCTGACGTTTTGTTCAACGCCGGCGCCTGCATGCCAGCTGTCTTCGCAGCCGGTGCAAGGTTCGGTGGTGTAACCGCCAGCCACGAACACCTTGGTGCCCGTCGCAGCCTTGATGCCGAGACGCCCGGTGACCCCGTAGGCCATCTTGGTGCCGGTGGCCTCAATCTTGTCGCCCGAAACTTCGACTCCGGCAAAGGTCGCAGCGCCGAGATCGAAATCATAGCCTGCAGCAACGCCATAGGTGTCTTCGGTGGTGCCGTTCGACCAAATCGCACCGCCGCGCACTTCGACACGGGCATCATTGGCCAATGCCGGGGTAGCGACGGCCAGCGAGGCGATCAGCGGGAGGATGAACTTGCGCATGGGTAACTCCTTCTTTGAATTCAGCCCCGGTAAAGGGGTCTGAGGGCTAGATAGGAATCGTCAGCTTGCGGGTGGATGAACCGACAGTTCAGAAATTACACTGACCTGTTTCAATGTGGCAAGTTTGCAACAGATTGTTCGGCAAACAGACAGGTTTGTTACCAGCGCGTTTAGCATCCAACCCTTAGAGGCAGGCTGGACTTCACCGCCTCACTCTGCCAATCGCTGACCCCATCATGACCGCAAACCCGACCGTAAATTCTTTTCGCACCCAGCCCGATGAACGCGGGCATTTCGGCCAATTTGGCGGGCGTTATGTCGCCGAAACGCTGATGCCGCTGATTCTCGAGCTTGAGGCGGAGTACAATCGGGCCAAGGTTGACCCGGCGTTCAAGGCCGAATTTGACGACCTGCTGGAGCATTACGTCGGCCGACCCAGCCCGCTCTACTTCGCCCCGCGGCTGACAGAGGAATTGGGCGGTGCCCAGGTCTGGTTCAAGCGCGACGAGCTGAACCACACCGGTGCGCACAAGATCAACAATTGCGTCGGGCAGATCCTGCTGGCAATCCGAATGGGCAAGACCCGGATCATCGCCGAGACTGGCGCCGGCCAGCACGGCGTCGCCACCGCCACGGTTTGCGCGCGGTTCGGGCTGCCTTGCGTGATTTTCATGGGCGCCACTGACGTCGCGCGTCAGGCCCCCAACGTGTTCCGGATGAAGCTACTCGGCGCCGAAGTGCGCGCCGTCACCGCTGGCGCCGCCACGCTGAAAGACGCGATGAACGAGGCGCTGCGCGACTGGGTCGCCAATGTGCATGACACCTTCTACATCATCGGCACCGCCGCCGGTCCGCTCCCCTACCCCGAACTGGTCCGTGATTTCCAAAGCGTGATCGGCAAGGAAGCCCGCGAACAAATGCTGAAACGCACCGGCCGCCTGCCCGACCTGCTAGTCGCGGCGATCGGTGGGGGCAGCAATTCGATCGGGCTGTTCCACCCGTTTCTGGACGATCCCGAAGTCAAAATGCTCGGTGTCGAAGCGGCGGGGCATGGCCTCGACAAGGAACACGCCGCGTCACTCGCAGGCGGCCGCCCCGGCATCCTCCACGGCAACAAGACCTACCTGCTGCAGGACGCCGATGGGCAGATCACCGAGGGCCACTCGATCAGCGCGGGCCTCGACTATCCCGGCATCGGCCCGGAACACGCCTGGCTGCGCGATGTTGGCCGGGTCGATTACACCAGCGTCACCGATACCGAGGCGCTGCAAGGGTTCCAGCTGCTCTGCCGCACCGAAGGCATCATCCCCGCACTCGAACCCGCCCACGCGATCGCCGCCGTAGCCAAGGTCGCGCCGACGATGAGCAAGGACCAGATCGTGCTCGTCAACCTATGCGGGCGGGGCGACAAGGACATCTTCTCGGTCGCGGAGCATCTGGGGGTGGAGTTGTGAGAAGCATCGTAAAATTCTTTGTTTTTTTCAGCGTTTTCGTTGGCTCCTTTTTGGTGCTCCAGCTTGTCCCCGGATTCGAACCGGGATCAGATGGTCCTGAGTTTATGGGCCGCAGTCTTAAGCAGATTGGCACAATCCTGATCCCATTGTCGGTCGCTATGTTCTGCAGCGCGGTTCTGCTTCCTAAGTTCCTTCGGTCTGATCCAACGAAATGACCCGCCTCCAAACCGCCTTCGCCAAGGGCCACCCTGCCCTCGTCACTTTCGTCACCGGGGGCGATGGGCCGACCGCTGACATCCTCGACGCGCTCGTCGCTGGCGGCGCGGATGTGATCGAACTGGGGATGCCGTTCACCGATCCGATGGCCGATGG
>JANMHL010000412.1:0-5409 GCA_031375125.1 Novosphingobium sp.
TACGATGGCGAACCGTTCTTCGGGCAGGACCGCTATGACCAATTGCTGTGGCGGATGCAGCAGCGGGGGATGACGCGGCGGTAGTGCCGGGGCTTCGACAGGCTCAGCCTGGGCGGGGGTTGGAAATGGGTCTCACACAAACCCCGCTCAGGCTGAGCCTGTCGAAGCCCCGGCACTAACGTCGCGCCATTCCCCGCTGCTGCATCCGCCACAGCAATTGGTCATAGCGGTCCTGCCCGAAGAACGGTTCGCCATCGTAAACCATCAACGGGACGCCATAGTGCCCGCCCAGCCGCTGATCCGCCGCGTTGGCCTCGATTACCGCGTCGAGCCGGTCGGCTTGTGCGGCTTGCACCGCGTCCAGCTCAGCCAGATCGCACCCGGCAGCGGCAAAGACGCGGGCCAGATGATCGCCCTCGTGCCAGCCATCGACCTCGCCCGACCACAGCAGGTGGCTGACCGCGCGCAGAACCGCCAGGCCGTGGCCGCGCTCTGCTGCCAGCGCGCCCAGCCGGGTCAGCCGGTGGATATGTGGTTGGTCCTTGGGATAGGTCCGCGTGGCAAAGTCCATCAGCACTGGATCGGGCCGCGGCCAGCGCAGCGGCATCCCGGCGAACTCCGCGCTGCGGACGGAGTCCTTGAACAGATAGCTGGTCCATAGCGGATCGGCATTGGCGAAAAAGTCCGGCTGGCGCACCGCAATCGGCAGCACCGGCTTGACGTTGATCTGCGCGTCCCAGTCCCGCTCCAGCTCGACCAGCCGCGGCGTGACCAGATAGGAATAAGGGCTGCGGAATGACCAGTAGAGATCGACGGTGTGGGTCACAGCGTGCTCATATCAATGACGAAGCGGTACTTTATGTCGGCCTTTTCCATCCGCTCAAAGGCGTGATTGATTTCATCCATCCGGACCAGTTCGATCTCGGCGACAATGCCTTTCTCGGCGCACAGGTCGAGCATTTCCTGCGTCTGCGCGATCCCGCCAACACCCGATCCGGCGACGGCTTTCTGCCCGCCCAGCAGCAGGCCGGAATGAAACGGTTCCATCATCTCGATCATCCCGACGATGCAAAGCGTGCCCTGCTTGTCGAGCAGGAATAGATAGGGCGTGACATCGTGTTTGACCGGAACAGTATCGAGCAGGAAATCAAAGCTGCGGGTGACGGCTTTCATCGCGGCTTTGTCGGTTGAGACCAGCACATGATCGGCGCCCAGTTTTTTGGCATCGTCGCCCTTGGCGGGGGAAGTGGTGATCATGGTGACTTCGGCGCCCAAGGCCTTGGCGAATTTGACCCCCATGTGGCCGAGGCCGCCCAAGCCAATCACACCCACCCGGGTGCCGGGGCCGACGTTCCAGTTCTTGAGCGGGCTGTAAGTGGTGATCCCAGCGCACAGCAGCGGCGCGGCGGCGGCCATGTCGAGACTGTCGGGCAAGCGCAGCACATAAGGCTGCGCCACCACGATCGCGGTGGAATAGCCGCCATAGGTTGGGCTGCCATCGATCCGGTCTTTGCCGTTATAGGTTCCGGTCACACCCTCGCGGCAATAGTTTTCCTCGCCTTCCTCGCAAGCATCGCAGTGGCGGCATGAATCCACCACCGTGCCGACCGCGACCCGGTCGCCCACTTTGAACCGCGATACATCCGGGCCGATCGCCCGGACCGTACCGACAATCTCGTGCCCCGGAACGAACGGATAAATGGTGCGGCCCCAATCGTTGCGGGCGGCGTGAAGATCGGAATGGCATACTCCGCAAAAGGCGATGTCGATGGCCACATCTTCGCCGCGCAATTCGCGCCGGTCGATGCTGATCGCGTTCATACCCGAATCTGGCGCAGTGGCGCCCCATGCGGCAGTTGTGGTCATCCTGATCTCCCGGCGATTGCGGCTTGCCGCGCTGCTGTGTTGCGGGCATTAATCGCGCGATTAAAGGGAGAGTCAAATGCGGATTGATAAGGCGACGGCTGCAGTGGTCACCGGGGGCGCCTCTGGCTTGGGGCAGGCCACGGCTGAGGCTTTGGCAGCGGTCGGGGTCAAGGTTGCGATCTTTGACGTCAACACGGAAAAGGGCGAAGCGGTCGCTGCGGCAATTGGCGGGCTGTTTTGCCATGTCGATATCACCAGCGAGGAATCGGTCGTGGCCGGTTTTGCCAAGGCCCGCGCCGCGCATGGTCAGGAGCGGATCACAGTCCACTGCGCGATGACCAGCCGCCGGGGCAAGACGCTGGCCTGGGACAAGGAAGCGGGCAAGCTTAAGCGGTTGTCGACCGAGGATTACATTTACGGCGTGCAGGGCATTCTGGTCGCCAGCTACCGGATTGCCTCGCTCTCAGCCGAAGGGATGGCGGGGCTTGAGCCGCTGGAAGATGGCGAGCGCGGCTGTATCACGCTGACCGCATCGGTTGCAGCGCAAGACGGCCAGATCGGCCAGATCATCTATGGCTCGGCCAAGGCCGGGGTCAACGGATTGGTCCTGCCGATGGCGCGCGATCTTTCCGACATCGGCATTCGGGTCAATTCGATCATGCCGGGGATCTTTGCTACTCCGCTGATGCTGGGGGCCAAGCAGAACGTGCTCGACAGTCTGGCCGCTTCGGTGCCGTTCCCCAAACGGCTGGGCAAGCCTGAAGAATTCGGCAGTCTGGCGCTGGAACTGGCGCGCAATTCCTATTTCAACGGCCAATGCATCCGCCTCGACGGCGCGATCCGCATGGCTCCTCGCTGAAGGAACGAACATGACATCACCATTCAAAGACGGGCTGCTGGACGGCAAAGTGGCCTTTATCGCGGGCGGCACCAGCGGCATTAATCTGGGCATTGCCAAGCGCTATGCGGCTCTGGGTGCCAAGGTTGCAGTGCTTGGCCGCAATCCTGAAAAGGCCGCCGCTGCAGCCGCTGAAATCGGCCACGACGCAATCGGGCTGATCGCCGATGTCCGCGATTACGGCGCGATCCGGGGCGCGATGGAAGAGGTTCGAGCCAAGTTCGGGCCGATGGATATCGTGGTATCGGGCGCGGCGGGGAACTTCCTCGCGCCGGTGCTGGGGATGAGCGCGAACGCCTTCAAGACCGTCGTCGATATCGACCTGCTTGGCACTTTCAACGTGTTTCGCGGGTGCCACGATCTGCTCGCGCCAAACGCCTCGCTGATCGCGATTACAGCAGGGCAGGCGGAGCAGCCGATGCAGCTTCAGGCCCACGCCTGCGCGGCCAAGGCCGGGATCAACCAACTGGTCCGAGTGCTGGCGCTGGAATGGGGCCCCGATGTGCGAGTCAACGGCATTTCGCCCGGCCCGATCGAAGGGACCGAGGGCATGGCGCGGCTGGCTCCGGACGCTACGACCAAGCAAAAGCATTTTGACCGGATCGCGATGAAGCGCTGGGGCTTTGTCGATGAGATTGCCGAGGGTGCAGTGTTCCTGAGCAGCGACGCGGCGAAATACATCACCGGCGCGATCATCGACATCGATGGCGGCAGCAGCTTGGGCGATGCCACGCAGCGGAGTACGGACAAAGGGTTGGCCTAGTCCAAGCCTAGGACCGCAACCTTAGCCCAAAACCGTCTATGCTGAGCTTGTCGAAGCACTGTCCTTTCCTTCGCGCCGTTTTGCTGTGACGCAAGAAGTACAGTCCTTCGACAAGCTCAGGATGGACGGGGGTAGGTGATCCGATTCAAATTGATCAAGCGCCGCCTAAATCAAACTATCACCCTGTTTCGCGGTCTTGCCTTTGGTGATGTAAACCTGATCGCCCTGTTTGGTCACGCCGAACAGTTTCTGGGCAAAATCGTTGGGCACGCCGATGCAGCCGTGGCTGGCATAACCCTTTTCGACCTTGGTGCCGTGGATTGCCACGCCATCGACTGTCAGGTTCTGGGTGAACGGCATCGGCGCGCCGTCATAAGTGCTGGAATAGTGTTCGGCCTTTTTCCACTTGATCGGGAACACCCCCAGCGGGGTCGGCTTTTCACTTGTGCCAACCAGAACGGCGGTGGCACCGATTTCATAGCCACCCTGGAACACCGACAGCACCCGCGCATCCAGATCGACCGTGATCACGATCGGGCCGGCCGGAACGTCCTTATCATCCCAATGCCATTCGCCGTACTTGATCGGGCCAGTGATCGGCAGGATCCGCTTGATCACAAAGCGCGCGTCGGCCGGAGTGGGCGCAGCAGCGGGAGCCGCAGCGACTTGCGGCGCGGCGGTGCCAGGCTTGGCGAATTCGGCCCCGGCGGACTGCGGCGGCAGCGCTTTGGCAGCGTCGTCCGGCTGGCTGAGCATCAGTGCACCGCCGCCGATTACGGCAGCCGCGAACAGCCCCAGCATAGCGATCCCGGAATTGAATTTCATGGTCTGCGTCCCTGAAACAAGTGTCTCAGCCTGACCAATAATCCGTGTCGATGGTCAAAGCCAGCGCCGCGAAGCGCGCGTTTCGTGCCGGGACTGCATGGCAGACAAAGGTTAACGCCGCAGGAACAAGCGGTTACCCATGCGCCCCAAACAAGTTGGCAATCGCCGTAGTGATCCGCAGCGCTAGCGCCTGCGCGGTTTCAATCGGGTCGATGAAGTCGCGGTGGATCGCGTCATAGCCGACGGCGGCATCGTCCGGATAGTCGCTGGGTTCGGTGATCGTGTAATCGGCCAGATGCGGCTCGCTGGCCGGGAAGGCGCGGCGCAACTGCGCCAAGGCTTCGTCGATCCGCAACGTGAAAACCATTTCCAGCACGTCTTCGCGGGCAATGTCGTTGGCCCGGCTGAACGGCGGGACCGATACGGCGCGCAGGAACATATGCTGCATCAGCGCGAGCCGCAGCGCCTGCAACACGCCCATAGTCCGGCGGGTCTGCTCGCGCCCGGGCAGCGGGGCCTCATCGGGGATCAGTTCGAGCAGCCGGTGCAGTTTCAGCGCATCAACCCGCAGGCGCGAGGCGAGGCGGCGGAACACGCCGGTGCGGTCATCGGTGGTCAGATACTCGGCGAGGCTGAGGCAGGCTCCTGCAATATGCCCTTCGTCGCCGCGATAGGGGCGGCTGGCCCAATAGGCCGAGTTGAACAACTCGCCGAATGCCGCGACGGTCTTGATGCTGGCCATCGCATTGGCGCTGCGGATCATGCGGACCATCTGCCGTCCGCGTTCGCTGGTGATCAAGAGTTCCGCCAGCGCCTCGTAATTCCCTTCGGCGGCGGTGCCAAATCCGGCGATCACGTTGACCGGATAGCCGAGCTGTTGCAGCACCGCGTTGTGCGGGATCGCGCGGATCTGGCGCAGGCTCATCTCGCGGTCGGCGGCCAGATCGCTCTGACGGCGGCTTTTGCGGCTGCCGGTGTCGTTGAGCAGGCCCAGACCAAACGCGGTGACCGCGCGCGGGTAGGTCCGGCTGGTCAGCTGGTCAGCCTGAAACCGGCG
>JANMHL010000419.1:0-7589 GCA_031375125.1 Novosphingobium sp.
CCCCGGGCTTTTCGGCAACGCGGATGGCGTGGCTGGAGGCCGGGGGGGTGTTTGTAATGGCCAACCTGCGCGGCGGCGGCGAATACGGCAAGGCTTGGCACGACGCCGGGCGGCTCGGCAACAAGCAGAACGTGTTCGACGATTTCATCGCGGCGGGCGAATTCCTGATTGCGCAGGGGATCACCCCCAAGGGCGGCCTGGCGATTCAGGGCGGATCGAACGGCGGCCTGCTGGTTGGCGCGGTGGTTAACCAGCGGCCCGATCTGTTTGCGGCGGCCAATGCAGCCGTCGGCGTGATGGATATGCTGCGTTTTGATAAGTTCACTGCCGGGCGGTACTGGACCGATGATTATGGCTATCCCGCCAAGGAAGCCGATTGGCGGGTGCTGCGGGCCTATTCGCCCTATCACAACATCCGCAGCGGGGTCGCCTATCCGGCGATGCTGGTGACGACTGCCGACACCGATGACCGCGTGGTGCCGGGGCACAGCTTCAAATATACCGCCGCGCTGCAGGCCGCTGAACCAAACGGCAAACCGCACTTGATCCGGATTGAAACTCGCGCCGGGCACGGGGCAGGCAAGCCAACGGACAAGGTGGTGGCAGAGAATTCCGACATTCTGGCGTTTCTGGCCCAGTGGACCGGGCTGGCGGTTCCGCCTCGCTAAAAGGCCGTTCATAAAAGTAACCGCAAAGCTGAACGTCAGCTAACAACTGAGTTCAGCTTTGCGCCACCGGCGAATCGGTAAACCATCTTCAAGCCCGGACATCCCCGTCCAGCTCACTTGAAGGATGCATGCCATGAAGAACTTGTCCAAAGCACTTGTCGGGACCATCGCGGCTGGCGCGATGGCAATCTCCTCGGCTACCCCAGCTTTTGCTGAACACCGCGATCGTGATCGTGGCGGGATTAGCGCAGGCGATGTCATCGCCGGTGCCCTAATAATTGGCGGGATCGCAGCGATTGCCTCAGCCTCTAGCCGCAATGACCGCCGTTATGACGATGGTCGCTACAATGACTACCGTCAGGGCGACAACCGCCAGGTCGATTACCGCTATGACCGGGCCGGCTATGAAGGCGGCAACGGCTATGGCAATGGCTACGGCAATCGCGACAACCCCCGCCAGGCTGTTGAACAATGCGTTCGCGCCGCCGAACGTTACGCCAGCCAGCGCTATGGCCGGGCCGATGTGACCGACATCCGCCAGATCAAGGACACGCGCTATGGTCTGGAAGTGAAGGGCCGGATCGCAGTCAAGACCCAGAATCGGGATTGGCGCCGCGGTGATGGCAACTACGGCCAGGGTTGGGGCGGTGACTATCGCGGCTATGACAACTCGATGCGCGGATATGACAACGGTTCGTTCAGCTGCAAGATCGAGCGCGGCCGGGTGGTCAACCTCGACATCGATGGGATCCGCGGACTCTAATCCCGCGAACCTGAAATAAGCGACGGCGGTTCAGGCAAGAGTAAGCCTGGACCGCCTAGCCGTTTATTTTAATGGGGCAGGCATTTGCGGCGAAGTTGGCCGAGGTTTGCCAAATGGAGGGTCCTCGACATGAACCGCACGACGACAGGTTTTCGCGCGCTGCTACTTTCTGCTGCCGCACTATCGCTGGTTGCAACGCCAGCAATGGCCAATCACGACTGGGGCTGGGGCAGCCGCCACCACCGCGACCGGGTTGATGCCGGTGATGTGCTGACCGGCATTCTGATCATCGGCGGGATCGCCGCGATCGCCAGCGCCGCCAGCAGCAAGAACAAGCAGCGTGAACGCTATGACCGGCGCGAAGAAAGCTATCCGGACCAGCGCGATCAGCGCGACTACAGCCGCGATGATCGTCCCGAATGGCAAGACCAGCAGGGCGGCGCAGCAAATGGCGGGATCAACAGCGCGATCAACCGCTGCATGAGCGAAGTCTCGCGCGGATCAAGCAAAGTACAAGACGTCGATTCGGTCGCCCGCGAAGGCGATGGCTGGCGGGTGATGGGCCGCACGACCAGTGGCAGCCAGTTCTCATGCGCAGTCGGTCGCGACGGGCGGATAAGCAACGTCAATATCGACGGACGCGCGCTGTAAGTTCGAGCGCAGGGGCGGGTAACTCCGCCCCTGCTGCTATCCGGCTGGCGGAAGTTTGAGCCAGCGGGCAATTGCACTCAGCAAATCGCGGGTAAACGCCTTGGCCAGATGCCCATCGGCAATCGCCTGAAACGCATGGATCGCGCCGGGATAGGAATGCAGTTCCACTGGAACCCGCGCGGCGATCAGGCGGCGGGCATAGTCCAGGTTTTCGTCCACAAATAGATCGAGGCTGCCGGTCCCGATCCAGGTCTGCGGCAGGCCGGAAAGGCCGTCCGCCAGACTGGGCGAAAACCAGCCCTTACGGGCATCGTCGATGGCATAGTCACCGCGCAGGGCCTCCCAGCCAAACTGATTGTTCTCCCGGGTCCAGACGAATTCACCCGTGGTGGGATTGCCCCACGGGCAAGCGCCGCTGCCGGTGCGGTGATCGAGCATCGGGAAGACCAGAAACTGCGCCGCCAGCGCTGGCCCGCCCTGATCGCGGGCCATCAGCGCGGTCGCTGCGGCCAGCCCGCCTCCGGCGCTCTCGCCCAGGATCCCGATCCGGGCCGGGTCAACGCCAAGTTCGGCAGCGTTATCAGCCAGCCACTGCAATCCGGCCAAACAGTCTTCCTGCGGAGCCGGGAAGGGGTGCTCTGGGGAAAGCCGGTATTCGACTGAGGCCACTGGAATTCCCAGCGCGGCGGCGGTCCCGGCCGGGCCATGCTGCATCGACCCTGCCGAACCAAGCACCATCCCGCCGCCATGGATGTGGAGCAAGGCCGCGCGGCCCTGAGCGCCGGGCTGGGGATCGTACCAATAGATCTCGAGCGGGCCACCGGGTCCGTCGATCATCTTGACCACAGCCTGCAGCGCCGGTTCGCCCAGAAAAGCAAAGCGCTGTTCCGACACGTCCCGGATTTGCGCCAGATTGTCGGCGGTAAAGGCCGTGCCGGGCATGAATTCCAGCAACGGCAACAACGATGGATCGACCAGCGGCAGAGTGGTCATTTCTTTTTTGCCACCTTCTTCGGTTTTGCCGCAGCGACCTTCTTCGCGGCCTTTGTCTTGACCGGCGCAGGCACTGGCGTCCGATCCGCTGGCGCCGCCCGCGCGGCATCGCGCAGTTCGGTGAAGCTGTCCTCAATGCATTGCGCATAGAAATCGGGATCGGGCATCAAGCTGCGGCAAGCGGTGAAGGCGATGGATGCCTCTTTGACATAGCTTTGCACGACATGGCCCAACCCCATCCCATCGGTGAGGCACACCAGCCCCATCATGCTTTCCATCCGCGATCCGCACGAATAGATCGGCACTGGCGGACCCGGTACGTTGGTCACCACCGTGGTGAAGGGCGGGGCGACCCTATCGGCCAGCTGCAGCCGCGTATAAAGCTGCGCGCCAAGCGCCATGAACAGCGCGGGGCTGACCTTGCTCATCTCGGTCATGTTGCGGGCGCCAATCGCATCGGTCATCGCTTTGGAATTGACCGTTTGCGAGTGGACGTAGTCGAGCCGTTCGAGCGGATCGGCAATTTGCGTGCCAAGCGGGGCGATCATCGCCGCCACCTGGTTGCCCATGTCGCCCTTTTCACCTTTTGCCCGGACCGAAATAGGGGCCATCGCGGTCAGTGATTTTTCGGGCAGCTCGCCGTAATGCTCAAGGTATTTGCGCATCGCCCCGCCAATCACTGTCAGGAACACATCGTTGACCTTGGCGCCGGGTGAAACCTCGCGGATCGCCTTGATATCGGCCAACAGGAACGAGCGGCCTTCGACCACCCGGTTGGCCGAAATCACTGCGTTGAAGCGCGTGCGCGGGGCCAGCATATCGCCGCTGACGTTGAAGTCCTTCGCCGCCAGCCCTTTGATAGTCCGGGCCAACCCCGGCATCGCCTTGGCGGCGACTTCCAGTTGGCGAACGGGGTTGGCAATCCCGTTGAGCCACGATTTGCCGAGCAAGTGGGCAAAGCTCGGCACGTCTTCACCCTGCCAGGTGTCGGGCGTATCGGGTGGCGGCGAGTCAGGTTCCAGCGTGTGGAGCGCCTCGATCAGGTCAATCCCGCTCATCCCGTCGATCGCCGAATGGTGGACCTTGGTGACCATCGCGTAAGAACCAGGGGGAACACCGGGAATATTGTCCAGCCCTTCGACAATCGTGAACTCCCACGGCGGGCGGGTCAGATCGAGCGGGCGGGAGAATATCCGGGCGGCCTGAATGCAAAGTTGCCGCCAATCGCCCGGGCGGGGCAGGGCAACGTGGCGGACGTGGTATTCGAGATCGAATTCCTTATCCTCAATCCAATAGGGATAATCGAGATCGAACGGCACCCGCACCAGCCGCTGACGCATCGTCTTGGACAGCTGCATCCGGCTGTGCATGAAGGCCAGGATATCCTTGAACCGCACGAACCCGCCCGGCGCCGTTTCCGGGTTATAGATCAGGATCGACCCGATATGCATCGGCGAATTGCGCGTTTCCATCGCAACGAAGCTGGCGTCCATGCCTTGAAGTTGCCGCAAGCTGTGCCCCTTTCCCGATCAACAGGGCGCCCGCCGCGTCCTTTGGCCCGACGCTAACACACCGGGGATTGCCGTCAACTCGTGGCTTTTGTCCCGGAGTGGGAGCGCCTATCAGAGCGCTATGCCCCGCGCCGACCGCCCCGACCTGCCCAATGGATCTGACCGCTTTAACGAGGACCGCGCGACCTATACCGTCAAGGGCAGCCAACCCGATCTGGCAGCTGGAATCGCCGCGATCCGCGAGGTTCAGGCCACACTGAAGCCGGTGCCGGGGGTTTACCGGATGCTCGATGCGCGCGGCGATGTGCTTTATGTCGGCAAGGCCAAGGCACTCAAGAACCGGGTCGCCAGTTACCTCCAGGTCGATCGGCTGCCGCTGCGGCTGAAGCGAATGGTCAGCCAGACCCGGGCGATGACCATCGTCACCACCAATTCCGAGGCCGAAGCGCTGCTGCTCGAAGCGCAGCTGATCAAGCGTTATCGCCCGCCCTACAACGTGCTGCTGCGCGATGACAAAAGCTTCCCGTTCATCCTGCTGCGGAGCGAGCATGACTTTCCCCGGATCACCAAGCATCGCGGTGCGCGGCGGGCCAAGGGAAATTATTATGGCCCGTTTGCCAGCGCCGGATCGGTCAACACCACGATTAATGCGCTGCAGAAACTGTTCTTGCTAAGATCCTGCACAGACAGCTTTTTCGCGCGGCGCGACCGTCCTTGCCTGCTTTACCAGATCAAGCGCTGCTCGGCCCCCTGCGTGGGCCGGATCGAGGCAGATGCCTATGCCGAGCTGGTCGCTGAGGCGAAGGACTTCCTCGGCGGTAAGTCGTCCGATGTGCAGACCAAACTCAACCAGCAGATGGACGCGGCGGCGGCGGCGCTCGATTTCGAAACCGCGGCAATTTTGCGTGACCGGCTGCGCGCGGCGACGTTCATTCAGGGCAGCCAGGCGATCAATGCCGAGGGACTGGGCAATGCCGATATCTTTGGCGTCGCGGCCAGCGGCGGGCACATCGCGATTCAGGCGTTTTTCGTGCGCGGCGGGCAAAACTGGGGCCACCGCGCGTTCTTCCCCAGCCACACCGAGGGGCTGGATGAAGGCGAAGTGCTGACCGCGTTCCTTGCGCAGTTCTACGAAGAAGTCCCGCCGCCGCGGACCATTCTGGTCGACCGCGAATTGGCGGAGGCCAAGCTGCTGGCCGAGGCATTGGCCGGGGCGGCGGGCGGCAAGGTTGAGATTTCGGTGCCGCAGCGGGGGGACCGCCGCCGTCTGATCCAGCAGGCCACCCGCAATGCGGTCGAGGCGCTGGAGCGCCGTGCGGCTGAAAGTGGGACCAAGGCCCGGCTGGGGCGTGAACTCGCCGAATTCCTCGAACTGCCCGAACCGCCGCAGCGGATCGAGGTATATGATAACAGCCACATTCAAGGCACCGCCGCGCTGGGCGCGATGATTGTGTCTGGGCCGGAGGGCTTCATCAAGGGCCAGTACCGCAAGTGGAACATCAAGACCGCCCAGACCAACGATGATTTCGCGATGATGCGCGAAGTGTTCGGGCGGCGGTTCTCGCGCGCTCAGGAAGAAGACCCAGACCGTGATGGCGGGATGTGGCCCGATCTGGTCCTGATCGACGGCGGTAAAGGCCAGATGTCTGCCGCGCGCGATACGCTGGAAGAACTGGGGATCGAGGACGTGCCGCTGATCGCGATCGCCAAAGGCCCGCACCACGGGCGTGAGGGGCGCGAAGTGTTCCACTTCCCCGACGGCCGCGAAAAGATGCTCCCCGAAAACGCCCCGCTGCTGTTCCACCTCCAGCGCCTGCGCGACGAAGTCCACCGCTTCGCCATCGGCGCCCACCGCGACAAACGCAGCCGCGCGATCACGGCCTCACCCTTGGACGAAATCGCCGGGATCGGGCCAGCCCGCAAGCGCGCGTTGCTGCTGCATTTTGGAACTGCGGGTGGGGTGCGGGCGGCGTCGCTGGAGGATTTGCAGCGCGCGCCGGGAGTCTCAGCGGCAGTGGCGCAGGCGGTTTATGACTTTTACCATCCGGGGGGGTGAGGGGGTGCGCGGGGAGAGCCATCCACCAAATTGCCGTTGCTTGCGAACGATGGTCCTTCGACAGGCTCAGGATGAGCGGACCTTTGGGGGTTTGGTTTAGTCCAGAAAATCCGCCCCTTCGTCTTACTCCAACCCCGCTCAGGCTGAGCTTGTCGAAGCCCACTCGCGACGCTGCGGTTTATGTGCTGCGTTTGCAGGTTGCTTACGAACGATGGCCCTTCGACAGGCTCAGGATGAGCGGTTCTTTGGGGGTTTGATTTGGAGCACTCGATGGTTTGGAAACGCTAAAACCGCCAACCTCGCGCCTTACCCCAACCCCGCTCAGGCTGAGCTTGTCGAAGCCTGCCCGCAGCGCTTCGGTTTACGCGCCGCCTTGCCGGTTGCGCGCCAGTTGAGAGATCAAATCCCAATCACCGGCAATCAGCGCTTCCTTCTTGGCCCGGCTCCAACCCTTGAGCTTGCGTTCGGCGGCAAAGGCTTCGTCGCGGGAAAGGAAGCGATCCGACCAGACCAGTGTGATCGGAAGGCGCCGCGAGGTGTATCCGCCCAATGCACCGGTTGCGTGCTGTGCCATGCGCTGGTCCAAGTCGTCGGTGTGGCCAGCGTAATAGGTACCGTCGCAGCAGCGCAGGAGGTAGGTGTAAAAGTAGCGGTCCATTGCTGCTGGGCTAATGCCGGGGAGGGGCTTCGACAAGCTCAGCCTGAGCGGGTCTTGGGAGTGTTTAGAGTCTGTTGGGGCGTGATTGTTGCAAACCAAACCTCCAAAATCCGCTCAGCCTGAGCCTGTCGAAGGCCCATCGTGCCTACGAAACGGCAGCTTAACAGGATGGTGCTTCGACAGGCTCAGCATGAGCGGTTATTTGAGGTGGTTCTTCTTTGATCGCGATCTGATTGATCTAAATCCTGCTCTCAAACCCCTTTCCTACAACCAGCCCCCTCCCGTAAAC
>JANMHL010000429.1:0-2438 GCA_031375125.1 Novosphingobium sp.
GCCCCCGCCTGCGCGGGGGAGCACGCTTGTGCTGAATGGGGCGTGCAAACTAGCTCAGCGCGGAAGTTCGCTGACCCCCATCAGCATTTCATCAACCGCGCGGGCGGCTTGGCGGCCTTCGCGGATGGCCCAGACGACCAAGCTTTGCCCGCGCCGCATATCGCCGCAAGCGAAGATCTGCGGGTCGCTGGTGGCGTAGTTGCTGACATTGGCAGCAACGTTACCGCGCGGGTCAAGCGCGACCCCAGCCTGATCGAGCAAGCCCTGCTTTTTGGGGCCGACAAAGCCCATCGCCAGCAGGATCAGATCGGCCTGCAAGACGAATTCACTACCCGCCATTTCCTGCATTTTACCGCCGACCCATTCGACCCGGATGCATTCAAGCCCGGTGACTTTGCCGTCCTGACCCAGCACCCGCTTGGCGTTGATCGCCCAGTCGCGTTCCACGCCTTCTTCATGGCTGGAGGAGGTGCGCAGTTTGAGCGGCCAGTCGGGCCAGGTCAGCGCTTTGTCTTCGTGCTCGGGCGGGCGCGGCATAATTTCGATCTGGGTGACCGATGCGGCGCCTTGGCGGTTGCTGGTGCCAACGCAGTCACTGCCGGTATCGCCGCCGCCGATCACGATCACGTGCTTGCCGGTTGCAAACAGCGATCCGCGCGGCGCGGCGCGCAATTCGTCGTCACCGGCGTTACGCTTGTTCTGCTGGGTCAGGAATTCCATTGCGAGGCGGACCCCGGCCATTTCGGCACCGGGAATGGTCAGTTGGCGCGGGTCTTCGGCGCCGCCCGACAGGACGATCGCGTCAAAATTCTCACGCAGCGAATCGACCGAAACGTGGACGCCGATCTCGGTGCTTTCTTTCAGCACCACGCCTTCGGCCTGCAGCTGCATCAGGCGGCGATTGATCTGGTCCTTCTCCATCTTGAAGTCAGGAATGCCGTAGCGCATCAGCCCGCCGAGCCGGTCGTTCTTTTCAAACAGTGTCACCGAATGGCCAGCTCGGGCGAGCTGCTGGGCGGCGGCCATTCCGGCCGGTCCAGAGCCGACCACAGCCACGGTCTTGCCAGTGCGCTTGGCCGGCAGCTGTGGGACGATCCAGCCTTCCTGCCACCCGCGATCGACAATCGCGCACTCGATCGATTTGATCGTCACCGGCTGATCGGTGATGTTCAGCGTGCAGCTCGCCTCGCACGGGGCGGGGCAAATCCGCCCAGTGAATTCGGGGAAGTTGTTGGTCGAATGCAGCACGTCGAGCGCGGCCTGCCAATCGCCCTCATAGACCAGATTGTTCCAGTCCGGGATGATGTTGTTCACCGGGCAGCCGTTGTGACAATACGGAATCCCGCAATTCATGCAGCGGCTGGCCTGCGCTTTCAGCGCGGGCTCGGCGTGCGGAATGACGAATTCCTTGTAGTGATGCAGCCGCTCTTTGGGATCGGCATAGCTGCGATCCTGACGGTCAAGCTCGAGAAAGCCGGTTTCCTTGCCCATTCGATTTACTCTGCTGCGACCGAAGCGGCTTCGAGCCGTTCGGTTTCGATTTGTTTCAGTGCCTGCGCATAGTCACGCGGCATCACTTTGACGAACTGGCTGACAGTGGTCGCCCAGTCATCGAGCAGCGCGCGGGCGCGCTTGCTGCCAGTGTGGAGGTGGTGCCGTTCGAGCAGCACTTTCAGCCGCTCGCCGTCGTGGCGCAGCATATCGCCCATCCCGCTGTCATAGACGCTGGCGGTACGCTGCATCGGACGGCCCGCACCGTCTTCTTCATCGCGCGCCGCTGAGACCGGCAGCAGATCGACCTGCGCCGAGTTGCACATTGCGGCAAAGTTGCCATCGGGATCATAGACATAGGCGATCCCGCCAGACATCCCGGCGGCGAAATTGCGGCCAGTCTTGCCGAGCACGGCGACCGCCCCGCCGGTCATATATTCACAGCCATGATCGCCGCAGCCCTCGACCACCGCGACCGCACCCGAATTGCGCACGGCAAAGCGTTCGCCAGCAACGCCGTTGAAGAATGCTTCCCCGGCAATCGCGCCGTAGAGCACGGTGTTGCCGACAATGATGTTCTGCGCCGCTTCGCGTTCGACATGGCCCGGTTGCCGCACGATCACGCGGCCCCCCGAAAGTCCTTTGCCGACATAGTCGTTGGCATCGCCGGTCAGATCGAGCGTGATCCCGTGGGCGAGCCAAGCGCCAAAGCTTTGCCCGGCAACGCCGGTCAGCTTGATCTTGACCATGTTGTCGGGCAGCCCGGCATGGCCATAACGACGCGCCACTTCGCCCGACAGCATGGCCCCGACGGTGCGGTTGACGTTGATCACCTTGCGTTCAATCACCACGGCCTGCTTGTGATCCAGCGCATCGGCGGCGGCAGCGATCAGTTCGTTGTCGAGCGCGCCCTCCAGCCCGTGATCCTGCGTCCCGCTCCAGCCGAG
>JANMHL010000287.1:0-2603 GCA_031375125.1 Novosphingobium sp.
GCCGGTCGGCACGACGAATGCAGCGGCGCCAGCTAGCAATTCGCCATAGCGCTGCATCTGCTCCGCCTCGCGCAGATAATCGGCCTCCTCGTGCAACTGCCGCTTGGCCTCGGTCAGCAACGGGGCAATGTCGAGCGCGCCGGGTAACAGCCCGGACAGGCGCAGCAGGGTCGCAACATTATCGACATCGGCATCGATGCTGTCGGCGACCCCCGGATACTGCACCTTGACCGCGATCACCCGCCCATCGGGCAAGGTCGCCCGGTGTACTTGCCCGATCGAGGCGGCGGCAATCGGGGTCGCCTCAAACCGCGCAAACTGCCCCCGCCAATCGGCGCCCCATTGCGCTGAAAGCACCCGGTCCAGCTGCGCTGGCAGCATGAAATGCGCGGCATCGCGCAGCCGGGCGAGGATGGTGGTAAGCTCTGCGGGCAGGACATCGCCCGCATCCAGAGAGATCATCTGCCCCAGCTTCATGGCTGCTCCGCGCAGCCGCGAAAGCTGCTCGGTTACGCGCAAGGCGTTGGCCGGGGTCAACAGCAAGTCAGACAACTGCGGGCGCTCGCCGCGCGCCAGACGCCGCATACCTTCGGCCAGCACGCCACCCGCGACCCCGCCCGCCAATTGCCCGAAACCGGCCAGCCGCGAAAGCCGGGCGCTGGGGACTTTGCGGTAGCGCCCGCTGTTCATCGCAGCCACGCCTGCAGCCGCGGGCGCAGCCGCAGAAACACCGTGTAGGTGGCCTCCAGCGCGCGCGCGACCAGTGGTGAGCGCGCTGCCAAACCGAGCGGACGCAACACCGGGATCGCGCGCCACATCGCGGCAAAGGCGGCCGCGCCTGACAGCATCACTCCATTCTCCAAGGCGTGGAACCTTGCCAGCAACAGCGCCCGATCCAGTGGGCAGGACACCGCCGGATCGGCGGCATCGATGAAACAGATCCGGCCCGCCCGATCCAGCCGCCGCATCAGCGCAATCTCGCGGGCGCACAGCGGGCAAGCGCCGTCGTGCCACACGGTCAGGCTTGGCCCAGCAATGCGCGGCTTGGTCGATCGCGTGGTCAAGTTCCTGTCCATCTGATTGGTCGCTTGCGCTGTTGCCCCCGTTTTGACGACCTGCCCTTTCGGGAGCGGCCGCTGCACCTGACCGAAAGCCCATCTTGAGCGGGGCAGGTTCCGTGCCCATTTGACGCTATGACCGAAATCACCCTCCCGCGCCCGCTTATTACTCTGAGCCTGGCCGGCCTTTTGCCCCAAATCATCTGCCTCATAGCAGTCGCTTATGGCGGCCCCGAACGCTGGATCGCTCTGGCGGCCGGTTGCTTCTATGCAGCGATTATCCTCTCGTTCCTGGGGGGGATGTGGTGGATGGCAGGGTTGCTATCCGGGCTGCGTGCGGGCTGGGTCTATGGGCTGGCAGTGCTGCCCAGCCTGATCGGATTTGCAGCGCTGCTGCCTTGGATCGTGGGATGGAGCTGGCCGGGGCCATCGCTGGTCGTCCTTGCACTGGCGCTGCTCGCCAGTCCACTGGTCGATCGCACGCTCGCCCGGCACATCGCCCTGCCGCCGGGCTGGCTGCGGCTGCGCATGGCGATGGCCGGCGGACTTGGCCTGCTGACCCTGCTGATCGCTGCATTGTAAGCGCCGCCGTTTCGGGCCGGGTAGGGTGCCGAATCAAATTACGGTGAAACTTTACTCAGCCCCGAACACGCACGTGACGCCGTGCCGGTCGATGCGATGCTGTCGCAGTAGTCGCGATCTCGGCCACCCTTTCCTACATTCGCGCGATCTGACATAACTACAGGATCAGTCATCCAGTCGTTCACAGATCTGCGGCATCCGTACAATATCATGTTATTACAGTTGTATAGGCCAAATTTGTGCGCGATCTCGGCCGTTTTTCTGCTGATTTGAGGGCCGTTTAGCCCCGGCTAGGTCGCTTGGTGCACGGTTTCAGTGCCTTGGTGCCGCGTTTGGGTTTGCGGCGTGTGAAGGTAGCCGCTGCAATAGTCCGCAGAGCGGCAAGGCTGCTCAGGCACGATCAGCTGCAAGCGATCGGCGGGGTGGGGGCACGGCAGCGGCTTCCTGCCCTGAACGTAGCAGCACCGCTGCAAGGTGACAGCGCCCGGCCTTGCTGCTAACGGCGGGGGAACAGCGCCGGGATTCCCATGACAGACCTCAGTTTAATCAGAAATTTCAGCATCATAGCCCACATTGACCATGGCAAGTCGACGCTGGCTGACCGGTTGATCCAGTACACTGGCGGGCTGACTGAGCGTGAGATGTCGGCGCAAGTGCTTGATAACATGGATATCGAGAAAGAGCGCGGGATCACCATCAAGGCCCAGACGGTCCGCCTCAGCTATACCGCCGACGATGGCCTGACTTACGAACTCAACTTGATGGACACCCCCGGCCACGTCGATTTCGCCTATGAGGTCAGCCGCTCCCTCGCCGCCTGCGAAGGCGCGCTGCTGGTGGTGGACGCTGCCCAAGGGGTCGAAGCGCAGACCCTCGCCAATGTCTATCAGTCGATCGAGCACGACCACGAAATCGTCCCGGTCATCAACAAGATCGATCTGCCCGCCGCCGAACCCGAAAAGG
>JANMHL010000051.1:0-1573 GCA_031375125.1 Novosphingobium sp.
GCCGGCAACCCGCTGATGGATCCCGCGCGCCGCGCGTTCTACGAATATCATGCCGCCCTGATGGAGCCGTGGGACGGCCCCGCCGCGGTCGCGTTCACCGATGGCCGCCAGATCGGCGCGACGCTCGACCGCAATGGCCTGCGCCCCGCACGGTTCCTGGTGACCGATGATGATATCGTCGTGATGGCATCCGAAAGCGGCGTGTTGCCGATCAAGGAAGACAACATCCGCCGCAAGTGGCGGCTCCAGCCCGGCCGAATGCTGCTGATTGATTTTGCCGAAGGGCGGATCATCGAAGATAGCGAGCTGAAAGCGCAACTGGCCGCCGAACAGCCCTATGAAGACTGGCTGCAGGCCGCGCAGTACAAGCTGAAAGACCTCGATCTGATTGAGCCCGAACTGGCCCAGTTGCCGGTCGAAACCACCAGCTTGCTCGATCGCCAGCAGGCCTTTGGGTACACGCAGGAAGACCTCTCGCGGTTCCTTGAGCCGATGGCGACCAATGCCGATGAACCGCTGGGTTCGATGGGCACCGACACGCCGATTGCGGTGCTCTCAAACAAGAGCCGCTTGCTGTACGATTACTTCAAGCAGAATTTCGCGCAGGTCACCAACCCGCCGATCGATCCGATCCGCGAAGAACTGGTGATGAGCCTCGTCAGCATGATCGGCCCGCGCCCCAACTTGCTGGGGATGGAGGCTGGCACCCACAAGCGGCTCGAAGTCGATCAACCGATCCTGACCAATGATGAAGTTGCCAAGATCCGCTCGGTTGAGGCCGCGCTTGATGGCGCGTTCCGGACCGAGACGATTGACACCACCTGGGATGCTGCCAGCGGCGCCGATGGGCTGGAACTGGCGATCAAGGAAATGTGCTGGGCCGCGACCGAGGCGGTGCTGCAGGACAAGAACATCCTGATCCTGTCCGACCGCGCGCAAGGGCCAGACCGGATTCCGATGCCGGCACTGCTGGCGACGGCTGCGGTGCATCATCACCTCGTCCGGCAAGGCCTGCGGATGCAGACCGGCTTGGTCGTAGAAACCGGCGAAGCGCGCGAAGTGCACCACTTCTGCGCGCTGGCGGGATACGGCGCCGAAGCGATCAATCCCTATGTCGCGTTTGAGACGATTGAGCAGATCCGGGTCAAAAAGGACCTGCCGTTCGATGCCAAAGCGGCCAAAAAGAACTACATCAAGGCGGTCGGCAAAGGCATCTTGAAGGTCATGTCCAAGATGGGCATTTCGACCTATCAGTCCTATTGCGGCGCGCAGATTTTTGACGCGGTTGGCCTATCGAGCGTGTTCATCGACAAGTACTTCACCGGCACCGCGACCACCATCGAGGGGATCGGTCTGGCCCAAGTTGCCGAAGAAACCGTTCGCCGCCACCGCACCGCCTATGGCGACAACCCGATCTACAAGTCGATGCTCGATGTCGGCGGGATGTACGGATTGCGGCTGCGCGGCGAGGAACACGCCTGGACCGCCGACAATATCGCCAGCCTGCAGCACGCGGTGCGCGGGAACGTGCCCGAAAAGTACAAGGCCTTTGCCCAGTCGATCAACGATCAGT
>JANMHL010000054.1:0-7068 GCA_031375125.1 Novosphingobium sp.
TGCGAACTTCGGTTTGCCGGAGGCTGGCTTGCTAGCCGTTCGGATCAACCGGGTTCGAAATGAAGCCGACGGTCGGATAGCCGGAGATCTGCACATTGTAGATCGTACCGGCAATGCAGCGCCACGGCGCATTGACGTCGCCGCGAATGTGGACCTGGGGAACCAGTTCGGGATTGTCCTTCAAGGCTTCGGCACCACCGGCGCGCTTGATGATGGCATCAAGCCGATCATAAGCCTGCTTGGCGAGCTCGTTTGAGTCCACCGGGGTGATGTTGTTGAAGTAAATGCGGCACTCGCCACCCAGCGAAGCTCCTTCAAAGCCGGGATCCCCCGCGCTCCGTCCCGCAGCATCGGTCGTGCTGACGGTAAGCAGGAGATTCTCGACCTTGTCCTTCGATTCCTGTGAGGGCATCACGGGAAGCTTGAGCTTCTGGATCGTCTGGATGGCAACCGGAACCGCGATGAGGAAGATGATCAGAAGCACCAACATCACGTCCACTAGTGGCGTGGTGTTGATATCCGACATCGGCTTTTCCTCGCCGCCGCCTCCCATCGAAACTGCCATGGGCTAATTCCTATCTTTGCTGTTCCTCGGACCCGGGCGGGAGGTTAGTCCCGGCCCGGTCCGAAAGGATACCGGCGCTTGACCTAGGTCAGGACGCCGGAGGGACGACTTACTGCTTGGCAGCCGGAGCAGCGGCAGCAGGCTTGGCAGCGGCCTTGGCCGGAACCGAAGGCTTAACCGCACCCTTCGAGCTGATGTTGGCCAGCACGTTGGTTGAGAAGCCCGACAGGATCGAAGCAATCCGCTTATTGCGGGCCTGCAGGTAGTTGTAGGCAAGCACGGCAGGAACCGCGACCAGCAGACCCAGCGCGGTCATGATCAGGGCTTCACCAACCGGACCTGCGACCTTGTCGATCGAGGCCGACCCGGCGATGCCGATGGCGATCAGGGCGCGATAGATACCAACCACGGTCCCGAACAGACCGATGAACGGCGAGGTGGCACCGACGGTTGCGAGGAACGGCAGGCCACCGGCCAGACGGGCGTTGATCGAAGCTTCCGAACGGGCCAGCGAACCGTGCAGCCAGTCATGCGCTTCGGTCGGGTCCATCTTGCCAACCTGGTCTTCAGCCTTGAGGCCGTCGTCGACAATCTGGCGCCAGGCGCTGTTCTTGTCGAGCTTGGCGGCGCCATCGCGCAGCGAAGGGGCGTTCCAGAACGACGAGTTCCATTCACGGCCTTGCTTCATGATCTTGTTCTGCTCGATCCACTTGGTGATAAGAATGAAGAACGAGCCAAAGGACATCACGCCCAGGATAATTACGGTGGCGTAGGCGATGAAGCCGCCCTGTTCCAGCGCTTCGGCAAAGCCGAATTTGTTCTGCGGAGCCGCACCGGCAGCAGCGGTGAGAAGTTCAAAAATCATGCGAAAGTCCTCTCAAGAGAAGTATGTTGAAATGGAATGGACCGCCTATGGTTTGGTTGCGGCGGCCCGAAAACTGAAGAACGAAACTGGTCTTATTCCTTCGGGATCACCCAGCGGACCCGGCTGGAATAGGCCCCTGTGGTGGGGTTACCTTCTCCGTCCATTGCCGGCGTGAACCGCGCGCGGCGCATCACGTTGGCGCAAGTCGCCTGATCGAGGTCGGCGCTGCCGCTCGAACTGGTGACATCGCAACTTGTTGCCCGGCCATCGGTACCCACGGAGACCCGGAAACCGGTGACACCTTCGCGTTCCTCACGCAGCGCGCGAGTTGGGTAGTCGTTGGTGGTTGCCCAGTTGCCCGGATTCCCCTTGGGTACGGCACCCTTTGGCGAAAATCTGGGCGGCGGCGGCGGCGGCGCGGCAGCCGGGCCCGGAGGCGCAACAACCAGAACCGGCGGCGCCGGCGGCGGCGGTGTGGTAACCGTCGTAACTGGCGGCGAGACAGTGCTCACGTTGAACTTCGGCGGCGGCGCCACGATCGGAGGCGCAGCTGCCATTTTCTTGGGCGGCGGCGGCGGCTCCTTCTTGGGCTCGTCCTTTTTGATATCGACTGCCGTTACCTTATTTACGACCTTCTTGAACCCTTCATAGGCTAGGCCGGTAACCAGCGCATAGCCAAGGGCCAGGTGCAAAAGGGCAACGACGACAAAGGCGACAATCCTGTTGCCACTAATTTCTTGGTCAGCGTAAGCCATCCTGACGCATCACTCCTAAAACAGTCCCCCGGGAAAACCCGGACCCAACGCCAACCTCAAGCGAGAATCGCAAGAGGCCAGTGCCTAGATTGTAAGTTTCCGCCCTGCGCGTCAATTCAGGAAACCAAGGGGGCGCCCCAACGACCACAAGGCCAGAATTTCGAACCTTTTGTTTTTTATTTGGCTCGATTTTTGAAGCCTTAACCGGCTGAGAGACAAGGCGCAACGGTTTATCGGTTAACCCTCGATTCACCTGTGTTAATGCGAATAAGTGGCATAAAGCCCGGCATTCAGGGCGTTTCGGGTGGCTAAACCCGGCGCAAACCAGTGAGTATAGAGGCCCCATGACCCCGCATCATTTCCCAATTTGGCGGCTTTGCACCGGGCTGGTCGCTGCCGTTACGGCATCCGCACTTGCTGCTGATTCGCCGCCAACTGCGCCGACAGCGGCTGCATTGCTGAGCTATGCCGACATTGCCGACCTGACCGATTCGACCCCGCTGGTGATTCGCGCCCAACCGCGGAAGGTCATCCAGGTCGAACCCGAGCGGGCGCGCGGGCTGCGCCCCGGTTGGGGCCGGTTCTATGTCGAGGCCCGCACCGAAGGCGTGATCGCGGGGACCGTGCCGCTGGGCGAGGCGCTGCGCTATCTGGTTGATCTGCCGCTTGATGCAAAGGGTAAGCCTCCGCCGTTCAAGAAGAAAAGCGTGGTGCTGTTTGCGCGGGCGGTGCCGAGTAAGCCGGGCGAGTTGCAGCTGATCCGGCCCGATGCGCAGATCCTGTGGGACCCGGCGTTCGATGCCCGGCTGCGCGGGATCATCAACGAATTCTTTGCGCCGTCCGCTCCGCACCGGGTCACCGGCGTGCGCGAGGCGATCCATGTTGGCGGCGATCTGGCTGGTGCGGGCGAAACCCAGCTGTTCCTTTCAACCGGTAACGGTGAACCCGCTGCGATCACTGTGGTACGCAGTCCTGGCGCGCCTCCGCGCTGGGCGGTGTCGTTTTCGGAAGTGGTCGCGGGGGAAGCCGCGCCGCCGCGCCGGGATACGCTGACCTGGTACCGGCTCGCCTGTTTCCTGCCGCCGCAGCTGCCTGCCGGGGCCAATATCTCGCCCACTGCAAGCGATCGCAGTGCGGCGGTGGCGGACTACCGCTTCGTGATCGAGCAGTTGGGGCAGTGCCCGCGCAGCCGCAAGTAACGGCGCTTGCCCAGCGGCAATCCGCCGCTTAAGGCCCGCCGCACGAAGGGGGCGATCATGGCCGAACCACTGCGCGTTGCACTTGCTGGACTGGGAACCGTCGGGGTCGGAGTGATCCGGCTGGTCGAAGCCAATGCCGCGCTGATCGCGCGCCGGGCCGGCCGGCCAATCCAGATCACCGTCGTTTCGGCCCGTGATCGCAGCCGTTCGCGCGGGGTCGATCTGGCGCCTTATGCCTGGGAGGACGACATGGTTATCCTGGGCGAACGCGCCGATGTTGATGTGGTGGTGGAGATGGTTGGCGGGTCCGATGGCCCGGCGCTGGCGTTGGCCCGCACCACGATTGAGGCTGGTAAAGCCCTCGTAACCGCCAATAAAGCGATGATCGCGCACCACGGGCTGGAACTCGCCGCCAAGGCCGAAGAGCACAAGGTTGCGCTGAAATTTGAAGCGGCTGTGGCGGGCGGGATCCCGGTTATCAAGGCTCTGCGCGAAGGGGCCGCCGCCAATGAGATTGAGCGGGTTTACGGCATCCTCAACGGCACCTGCAATTATATCCTGACCGTAATGGAAGACACCGGACGCGATTTTGGTGATGTGCTGGGCGAAGCGCAGGCCAAGGGTTATGCCGAGGCTGACCCGGCTTTTGACGTCGAAGGTACTGATGCGGCACACAAATTGTCGATCCTTGCGGCGATCTGCTTTGGTTCGAAGATTGATTTCGCGTCGGTCGTAACCGCTGGGATCACCCGCTTGCGCGCCGCCGATATCGCGCAAGCCAGCGCCTTGGGCTATGTCATCCGGCTGATCGGGCTCGCCGAGACTGAAACCGACACAAAGCTGCACAATGGTGCCAAGACCCTGTTCCAGCGCGTCCAGCCGCACCTTGTGCCGGTCGATCATCCACTGGCTCACGTCGATGGCGCGACCAACGCAGTGGTGGCCGAGGGCAACTTTTCAGGCCGCTTGTTGTTCCAGGGTGCCGGGGCCGGTGATGGGCCAACCGCCAGTGCGGTGGTTGCCGATCTGATCGACATTGCCCGGTCAACTGTCAGCGGCGGCGAGGTTGGCAATGCCTTTTCGGTCCCGGTTGGCGAGCTCGAGGCTTTGGCCCCGGCAGCGACCGGCCACCGGATGGGCCGGGCCTATATCCGCTTCATGGTCGCTGATCGCCCCGGCGTGCTGGCCGAGATCACTGCGGCGCTGCGCGATGCCGGGGTCTCGATCGAAAGCCTGATCCAAAAGGGCCGGGCCGGCGACGCGGGCGAAGTGATGGTCGCGATGGTTACCCACGAAGGCCCGGAAAGCGCGGTCAACGAGGCGCTGCGGCTGCTCGACGGGTCGGACGCCTTGAGCGAGCCGCCACTGGTTTTGCAAATCCTCAGCAACTAGGGCTCGGGCATCTCGCCTTTGGCGATCTTGTCGGCGTCTGATCCGGGCGGGGCTTGCGGCAATTTGGTGACATCGGTGTAATAGACCGGCGGCGGAACCGAGCCGAAATGCGGGCATTCAGCGCAGTAGCCTTTGTCGAACTGCGGGGCGCGCGGCACGCCCCCATTCAGCGCGCGGCGGCCTTCGAGCGAATTGGGATCGGGAGCGCCGCGCTCAACCCGCTGATCCTCGCCGCGATCAACGCAAACCACAATCTCATCGCTGCCCGGCGTGGGGCGGCAGCGCAGCCGGGGGTCGGCCACGCCATAGGCGGCTTTGGCCTGATCGAGCCGCTCGGCCACTTTTGCGTCGAGCGTGTCCGGATCGGTTTGCGCGCGCGCCGGTGCGGCCAGCATCAGCGCCGCTGCCAAGCCCACTGCGATCTTGTGCACACCGCGCTCCTGCTTGCCCGCCAAAGCCCGGCTAGGGAGGGTCCGCCCGCTTAATCGCGGCTGAACAGCACTGCGCCTGCTCGCCCCTCGACAGCAACGCCGCAGCGGTCTAAGCGCCCGCCCACATACCTATTCAAGGCACACACCAATTCAAGGAGCCTTTCCCGCGCCATGACCAAGCCCACCACCCCTGCCAGTCCCGTGCTTGATCGCGTGCTGGTGCTCGAAATGGTCCGCGTCACCGAAGCGGCGGCGATTGCGGCGTCCAAGCTGGTCGGCCGCGGCGATGAAGATGCCGCCGATGCTGCCGCGGTTGAGGCCATGCGGGCCGCGCTGAACGAGCTGGCGATGGATGGCACTGTGGTGATCGGCGAAGGCGAGCGCGACGAGGCACCGATGCTGTTCATAGGCGAAAAGGTTGGCTCGGCGCAAGGCACCGGACCCAAGATCGACATCGCGCTCGATCCGCTCGAAGGCACGACGATCACTGCCAAGGCGGGCCCCAATGCGCTGGCCGTGCTGGCCGTCGCCGAAGAAGGCAACCTGCTCAACGCGCCTGACGTCTATATGGACAAGCTGGCGGTCGGCCCCGGTTATCCCGAAGGGATCATCGATCTGGCCAAGACCCCGACCGAAAACGTCAAGGCAGTGGCTGCCGCCAAGGGCGTCAATCCCGACGATATCATCGTCTGCGTGCTCGATCGCCCGCGCCATGCCGAACTTATCGCCGAACTGCGCGGGCTGGGCTGCGGCGTCGTGCTGATCGGCGATGGCGATGTGGCGGGCGTGATCGCGGTGACCAATCCCGAAACCACGATTGACCTTTACATGGGTTCAGGCGGCGCTCCCGAAGGCGTGCTGGCCGCTGCTGCACTGCGCTGTGTCGGCGGGCAATTCCAGGGCCGCCTGCTGTTCCGCAACGACGATGAACGCGGCCGCGCCCGCAAGTGGGGGATCACCGATCTGAACAAGATCTACACCCGCGATGAATTGGCCAAGGGCGACTGCATCTTTGCCGCCACCGGGGTGACCGACGGCTCGCTGCTGAAAGGCGTCAAGCGGCTGAAGGGCGGCGTGATCACCACCCACACCGTCGTGATGCGCGCCAGCACCGGCACTGTCCGGTGGGTATCAGGCGAGCACCGCAACAAGAGCTGAGAATGTTGCCCGAAATTCGCGTTCTGCGAATTTCCACCACGGCGTCTTGCATTCCCCCGGTCCCCCGCTAAGGCCCGCGAAGGGCTGAAATGCGCGGGGGAGGGTACGAATCATGAAAATCCTGGCCGGGAATTCGAACCTGCCGCTGGCGCGGGCCATCGCGGGCTATCTCGAAATGCCGCTGACCCACGCCGATGTGCGCAGGTTCGCCGATGACGAAGTGTTCGTCGAAATTCATGAGAATGTCCGCGGCGAAGACGTGTTTGTGATCCAATCAACCAGCGCGCCGTGCAATGACAACCTGATGGAATTGCTGATCTGTATCGATGCGCTGCGCCGCGCCTCGGCCAAGCGGATCACGGCAGTGGTGCCCTATTTCGGCTATGCCCGGCAGGACCGCAAACCGGGTCCGCGCACGCCAATCTCGGCCAAATTGGTCGCCAATCTGATTACCAAGGCCGGGGCCGACCGGGTGCTGGCAGTCGATCTGCACGCCGGGCAGATCCAAGGCTTTTTCGATATCCCGACTGACAACCTCTATGGCGCGCCGGTGATGGCGGCCGATATTCTGGCCCGCAACACCGTTGGTTTTGTGTTGGTCGTCTCGCCGGTTGTGGGGGGGGTGGTCCGCGCCCGGGGGCTGGCCCGGCGGCTGTAAAACGCACCGCTGGCGATTGTCGACAAGCGCCGCGACAAGCCGGGC
>JANMHL010000082.1:0-7017 GCA_031375125.1 Novosphingobium sp.
ACGCGCGCGGCATCCTCTGCGGTGATCGAGCGCGAAGGCGCGCAAATTGCGATCCGGGTCATGGATATGCTTCCTAACCCTGTTGCGCTGACAGGCAAGCGCGCATACCGAAAGGGCTATGAGCGATCTCACATCCCACCCTTGGTTCTTCTGCGGCATTGGCGGTTCGGGGATGCTGCCCTTGGCGCTGATCCTGCGCGGAGCGGGCGCTCAAGTGGCGGGATCGGACCGTAGCCGGGATCAAGGGCGCACGCCGGAAAAGTTCGCCTGGCTGGAAAGCCTTGGCTTCACCCTGCACCCGCAGGACGGCAGCGGGATTGTTTCGGCTGGCCAGACGTTGGTGGCATCGGCAGCGGTTGAGGATACCGTGCCCGAAATGGTCCGGGCCCGCGAATTGGGCTGTCCGCGAATGAGCCGGGCGCAATTGCTCGCCACGCTGTTCAACGCCGCACCAACTGGCATCGCCATTGGCGGGACCAGCGGCAAAAGCACCGTGACTGGAATGACCGGCTGGATCCTGGATCAGGCGGGCCGCGACCCGACGATCATGAACGGCGCGGTGATGAAAAACTACGCCTCGCCAGACGCGCCGTTCGCATCAGCCCGGATTGGTTCAGGCGGCGTATTCGTTTCCGAAGTCGATGAGAGCGATGGCTCGATTGCGCTCTATCGGCCCAGTGTTGCGGTGCTGCTCAACGTCAGTCTCGATCACAAATCAATGGACGAGCTGCGCGCGCTGTTCAGCGATTTCCTGCGCACCTGCGATATCTGTGTGGTCAATCTGGACGATGCCGAGGCCGCCGCGCTGTGGCCCGAATATACCCCCTGCCTGACCTATGCGACCAGCAACCCGGCGGCGCAGATCGGGGTGGTTGACGGCAGCATCAGCGAACAGCCCTTCACGATTTCAGCCACGGTGACCGACCGCCGCGATGCCAGCAACCACGCCCTGACATTGCAGGTGCCGGGGCGTCACAACCTGTCAAACGCGCTGGCGGCGATCACCGCTGCCGTCGCCGCTGGCGTAACCGTGGCCGATGCCGTCGCCGCGCTGGCCAGCTATGCTGGATTGGCCCGCCGGTTTGAAGTGATTGGCACCAGCCCGGCCGGCGTGACCGTGATCGACGATTTTGGCCACAACCCGGAAAAGTGCGCCGCCACGCTGACCACTCTAAAGGCCCACCCCGGCCGGGTTATCGCGTTCTTTCAGCCGCACGGCTATGGCCCGCTGCGGCAAATGGGCGCCGAACTGGCTGAGACTTTCGCGCGGCTACTCGGCCCGGACGATGTCACGCTGATGTGCGATCCAGTCTATTTCGGCGGCACGGTCGACCGCAGCCAAGGCAGCGAACGGATCGTGGATCTGATCACCACGGCAGGCGGCGCGGCAGAATATCTGCCGACCCGCGAAGATTGCGCCGCCCGGATCGCAGCCATCGCCCGCCCCGGTGACCGCGTGGTGATCATGGGCGCCCGCGATGATACCCTGACGCTGTTTGCGCGCGATTTGCTGGGGCGGCTGGCTTAAGCAAAATTTCAGCACTGCGGAATAGATTGTCACGATCAAACGGCGTGAGAATAGCTTGTGAATCTGGACAATTTCCTGACGGGCATGGGCCGCCGCTTGTTTCAGCGGCTGATAGTGATGTTCGTAATCGTGGTCGCGCTGCGCATGGCCGGCTTTTTCATGGGCCCCGGTGATGACAGCACATTCCGCTCGACATCGAGCGAAATGCGCGCGGCACCGGCGCAGTCCAATCCCGACGAGGACGACCTGTGGGGAACCGGATCGACCGGCAACAAGCAGCGCCGCCCGTCCCGTGATCGGGACAGTTCAGGGCCTCCCGTTTATGATCCAGGTCAGGATGGCGGCTGGGGTTCAAACTGAGCAATGACGCCGCTCAAGGATTTCCTCGCCAACTGGGATGAATTCCGGGCGCAATTCGGAAATGAGTTGCGGCTGGGCGCGTGCATCGTTCTGATGTTCCTGATTAGCGGAGTGATGCGATCTGGCGACCATGAACCCACAGCAGCCCCGGCGCCGCCAAAGCGCAACCCGATGGAACTGGTCGCCTCGCCCAATGAGCCGTACATGATCGAGGCAATCCGCATTGCCCGCGCGTCGAATTCCGGCGATGGCCGATGGAGCGCTGCTCCGGTCCGGCAGGGACTGACTGCGACGTTCCAGTCCCCGGGCGGTCCAGTCACGCTGACCCGCGATGAAATCGCCGAGGTCAACAGCCTGTACTATCAACTCCAGGCCAATCCGGCGATCCTGCACCGAACGCGCTCGGGCCGCAGCAGTTCCCAGTCCGGCAGTTTCAGCGACGATCTGTCGGGCGACTGGTAGGCGCCCAGCCGAATTAAAATTCAGGCCTCTACCCCTGATTTCAGCTTCAGGACTGTGTGCAGCACAAACGCGACCAGCGCCCCAAGTGCCAGCCCGACCAGCGCCGACAGCACCGCATAGGTCAGCCAACCAAGCGCGCCGCCCAGCGCGCCTGTGGCCAGCTCAACCCAATGCTGCACCGCATGGGCGGCTCCCGCTGGGCCGTGTATGCCCAGTTCGTCCAGCCCGTGCAGGATGATCCCGCCGCCGACCCACAACATCGCCAGCGTTCCCACCACCGACAGCACCACCAGCAAGCGCGGCATCGCGTGGAGCAGGCCGCGGCCGAGCTTCTTTTCAAACGCGGTATGGCGCTGTTCGACCAGGTGCAGCCCGATATCGTCCATCTTTACGATCAGCGCGACCACGCCGTAAACCGCGATAGTGATTACCACGCCGACCAGCGCGAGAATGATCGCACGGCTCAGCACCGGCTCGCTAGCCACTTCGGCGAGCGCAATCGCCATGATCTCTGCCGACAGGATGAAGTCGGTCCGGATCGCTCCGGCGGTGCGTTCGGCTTCAAATTCGGCCATGTCGGTGATCGGATCTTCCAGCGTTTCGCCATGCTTTTGCCCGCCGAGCTTTTCCAGCACCTTTTCCGCGCCCTCAAAGCACAAATAGAGCCCGCCCAGCATCAACAGCGGCGTAACCGCCCACGGCAGATACTCGCTGAGCAGCAAGGCGGCGGGCAGCAGGATCAGCAGCTTGTTTTTCAGGCTACCCAGCGCGATCTTCTTGATAATCGGCAATTCGCGGTCGGGCGTAAATTCAGTGACATAGGACGGCGTGACCGCAGCATCGTCGATCACCACGCCGGCCGCCTTCGATCCAGCCTTGGCGGCGGCGATGCCAACATCGTCAATCGTCGCCGCCGCCATTTTGGCGATCACCGCAATATCGTCGAGCAGGGCAACTAGGCCGGTGGGCATGGCGGGCTTTCCTTGATTAGCAGACTGCGGCGCTTCTGCCTTGGCTCGGCCCAGCAGGCAAGACCACATCTGCACTTGCAAAAGGCCTCAAACTGGCTAAAGGCCGCGACTTCCCGCGAAAGTGGGTGCGAAGAAAGCCGGAGGGGCCCCGCAATTGTGCGGATCAGCCAGCGATCGGTTAGAATGATGAAAAGGATATGCCGTGGCTCTATATGAGCACGTGTTCCTGGCTCGCCAGGACCTCAGCCAAGCGCAAGTTGATGCGCTGGCCGCCACCGCCACCGAGATCGTTGAAGCCGGAAAAGGTAAGGTCACCAAGACCGAAGCCTGGGGCCTCAAGAACCTCGCCTACAAGATTAACCGCAACCGCAAGGCACACTTCGTGCTGCTCAACATCGATGCCCCCGCGGGCGTGGTGGCCGAGCTGGAACGCCAGACCGCGATCAACGAAGACGTGATCCGGTGGCTGACCGTGCGTGTAGAAGCGCATGAAGAAGGCCCATCCGTGCAGATGCGCAAGCAAGACCGTGAGCGCACCAAGCGCCGCGAACGCGAGGAGTTCTAAGCCATGGCCCGCGCATTTTTCCGCCGCCGCAAGAGCTGCCCGTTCTCGGGCAAGAATGCACCCGTGATCGATTTCAAGGACACGCGTCTGCTGCAGGGCTATATGTCCGAACGCGGCAAGATCGTGCCTTCGCGGATCACCGCCGTTTCCGCCAAAAAACAGCGCGAGCTGGGTCAGGCGATCAAGCGTGCCCGCCAAATTGGGCTGCTGCCCTACCTCGTGAAGTAAGGGGAGAATACCCATGGATATCATCCTCCTCGAACGGATCGAGAAGCTCGGCACGATTGGCGACGTAGTCTCAGTCAAAGACGGCTACGCCCGCAACTTCCTGCTGCCCAACAAAAAAGCGCTGCGCGCCAATGACGCCAACCGCAAGGTCTTCGAAACCAACCGCTCGAAGATCGAGGCTGACAATGCCAGCCGTCGCGGTGAAGCCGAACTGCATTCGGTCAATGTCGAAGGCAAGTCGGTAGTGCTGATCCGCGCTTCGTCGAATGCCGGACAGCTTTACGGTTCGGTTTCGGTGCGCGACATCGTCGATGCACTGAACGCCGATGGCGCGAACATCGCCAAGACGACTGTCGTGCTGGAACGCCCGATCAAGACCATTGGCGTGTTTGACGTCAAGGTTACGTTGCATCCAGAAGTGGCTGTGATGGTCAAGGTCAACGTTGCGCGTTCGTCGGACGAAGCTGAACAGCAGGCTCAGGGCGTTGACGTGCTCAAGGCCATGTTCGACGACGACGTTGCAGCTGCCGCAGCTTCCGACTTCGAAGCCGGTAACGGCGAAATGACCGAAGAAGAAGCGGCCCGCGCCGACGCAGCACCTGCTGCCGAAGCCGAAGCCGAGGAAACCACCGAGGACTAAGTCCTTCGGCTATTTCCAGACCGATCAGGGGGTGCTTCGGCGCCCCCTTTTCGTTGGTGGCCAAGCGCTGCCACTTGTGCCAACATTCGGGTATGACCCCCGAACCTCATGAACGATCCAGAAGCACCCGTGGCGGGGTCTATGTCCTAACCATTACCGGCCTGCTGGTTCTAGTAAAACTGGGCCAGCTGGCCGAATCGTGGATCGATATCGCCTTGCTGGGAATGGGCGGGATCGGGCTGCTGTGGGGCGCGTTCCGGCTGGCGCGGTTTGTCCGCGAACACGGCGATGAAATCGGCGAAGCCCGGTTCGATACCCGCAACAAGGATTGAGCGGCCGTCACTGCAATTGAAATGTCACGCAGATGTGGTTATAGGCCCGCGATGCAAACGACAGAAACAATCATCGCGGAATTGGTCCGCGTCTACGAAACCGCCGTCTCCACCCTGCAAAGCGACATCGCGAAATTTGCATCAGGCGGCACCCTCCCCCCCTCATCACGGCGCGCCGACAAGGCCTGGTGCTATCCGGAACTGCGAATCCACTATGCTGGGGTCGAAACCCGGCCAGACCTGAAACGCTCGTTCGGGCGGCTCGGTCGCAGCGGCACTTTTGCCACCACTGTCACCCGCCCGGCACTGTTTGCCGATTACCTCAGTGAACAACTGCGGCTGCTGGCCGATGACTATGCGATCGAGGTCGAAGTGCTTCCATCGGCGCAGGAAATCCCGTTTCCCTATGTGATCGACGCCAGCTCGGGCCTCGGCAAGCTCAGCCCGCCTGATCTGGCCAAGCATTTCCCGACCACCGAACTGGCGCTGATTGGCGATGAACTGGCCGATGGGATCGAGCTTTCCAACCCCGACCAGACCATCCCGCTGGCGCTGTTCGATGGCCTGCGCACCGATTTCAGTCTGGCCCGGCTGGCGCACTACACCGGCACCCGGATCGAGGATTTTCAACGCTTCATCCTGTTCACCAACTATAACCGCTATGTCGATGAATTTGTTGATTGGGCCGGACAACAATTGGGCCAGGATGGCTATGTTTCGCTGACCGGAGCAGGCGGCCTGCAGCTTGATCAGCCGGCTGCCAATGCCCGCGACAAGCTGTCAGACACGGCCTGGCGGCGACACCAGATGCCAGCCTATCACCTGACCCGCGCGGACAAGAGCGGGATCACGCTGGTCAACATCGGGGTCGGTCCGTCCAACGCCAAGACGATCTGCGATCACCTCGCGGTGCTGCGGCCAGAGGCATGGCTGATGATCGGGCACTGCGGCGGTCTGCGTGATACCCAGCGGATCGGTGACTATGTGTTGGCCCACGCCTATCTGCGCGATGATCATGTGCTCGACGGCGTACTGCCGCCCGAAATCCCGATCCCGGCGATTGCCGAAGTGCAAATCGCGCTCGCCTTGGCGGCCGAAATGGTCAGCGGTGATAGCGGCGCGAACCTCAAAAAGCGGATGCGGACCGGCACGGTGGCGACCACCGATGATCGCAATTGGGAACTGCAATATACCCAGTTCGCCCGACGCCTGTCGCTCAGCCGCGCGGTCGGCATCGATATGGAAAGTGCCACGATTGCGGCGCAGGGATACCGGTTCCGCGTCCCCTATGGCACGCTGCTTTGCGTTTCGGACAAGCCGCTGCACGGCGAGCTCAAACTACCTGGCCAGGCGAACCGATTTTACGAACGCGCCATCGCCGAGCATATGAAGATCGGCATCGAAGCCTGCAACGAACTCCGCCGTGAGGGGGCAAAGCTGCACAGCCGCAAGCTGCGCGCGTTCAACGAGCCGCCGTTTCGCTGAGCAAGGCAGGCGGGTCAGGCAGCCGCCTTTTGATAGGGCTGCGGCGCGTTCCACAACTTGGCAGCTTTGAACATCGGGAGGGTCTTGGTCTTGGCTTTACGTTTGCCTGTCGGTGCCATTGCCTCCTGACCGCCTGCATCCGGTAGACCCGCCAGGGATAGCATGTATTGCGACACACGGTGGCGCGTACACAGGCCTCCGCTGCCGTCGCTGACGAGACGCTCCTCGAACTCGACGCCCTGCTGGTGCCCTTCCGACCGCCGGACGGTCGCGACGGCGAGCTGGCCTTCGCCGAGGTCGATGACGAAGCGCGTCCCCACCGGCACATCGACCAGCCCCTCCATTAGGGCACCTGACACCGAAATGTTGCGGATGACGACCTGATAGCAATGATCGTCATGGACCGCGGTCGCGCTGCGATAGACCGACTGGCGTTCGTCGCGCTG
>JANMHL010000089.1:0-12623 GCA_031375125.1 Novosphingobium sp.
CGTTGATCAGATCGTTCGGCATCACGGTCGACACGTCGACCGAGCTCATCCGTTCCTTGACCGCGCGTTCCATCCGCAGCAGACCGACGCGGTACTGGTTTTCCAGCAATTCGCCGACCGAGCGGACCCGGCGGTTGCCAAGGTTGTCGATGTCATCGACGTCGCCCTTGCCGTCCTTCAGGTTGACCAGTTCCTTGACCACGGCGAGGATATCCTCGGTCCGCAGCGTGGTGATGGTGTCTTCGGCGTCCAGTTGCAGGCGCATGTTGAGCTTGACCCGGCCGACGGCCGACAGGTCATAGCGGTCGCTGTCAAAGAACAGGCCTTCGAACAGTGCCTCAGCGGTTTCGCGCGTTGGCGGTTCGCCCGGGCGCATCACGCGGTAGATATCGGCCAGCGCATGATCGCGGTCCGGGGCCTTGTCAGCCTTCAGCGTGTTGCGGATCCAGGCGCCGGTTGAAACGTGATCGATGTCGAGCAGGTCGAGTTGGTCGATCCCGGCCTTGTCGATTGCTTCGAGGTTTTCCGGGCTGACTTCGTCACCGGCTTCGATCCAGATCCGGCCGGTTGATTCATCAACCAAGTCGCGGGCCGAATAGCGCCCGAAGATTTCCTCGGTCGGGATCAGCAGTTCGGCCAGGCCATCCTTTTCCGCCTTGTTGGCGGCGCGCGGTGAAATCTTGGTGCCAGCTGGGAAGACCACTTCGCCGCTGTTGGCATCAACGATGTCAAAGGCTGGCTTCGAACCGCGCCATTGCTCAGCGGTATAGGGCAGGCGCCAGCCGCCTTGGCCGCGCTTCCAGGCGACGGTCTGGTAAAAGTGGTCGAGAATGCCTTCATCGTCCAAGCCCAGCGCGTGCAGCAGCGCGGTCACCGGCAGCTTGCGCTTGCGGTCGATCCGGACGTTGACGATGTCCTTGGCGTCGAATTCGAAATCGAGCCACGAACCACGATACGGAATGACCCGGGCGGCAAACAGATACTTGCCCGAAGAGTGCGTCTTGCCGCGGTCATGATCGAACAGCACGCCCGGCGAGCGGTGCATCTGGCTGACGATCACGCGTTCGGTGCCGTTGATGATGAAGGTGCCGTTGTGCGTCATGAGCGGCATATCGCCCATGTACACGTCCTGCTCCTTGATATCGAGGACCGAGCGGGTTTCGGTTTCAGCGTCCACTTCGAACACGATCAGGCGCAGCGTGACTTTCATCGGTGCGGCATAGGTGATCCCGCGCTGACGGCACTCGGTCGTGTCGTACTTGGGATCTTCCAGTTCGTAATGCACGAAATCGAGTTCGCTGGTCCCGGCAAAGTCGCGGACCGGGAACACCGAACGCAAAGTCTTTTCCAGGCCCGAAACATAGCCGGTGGCCGGATCAGAGCGCAGGAACTGCTCATACGATTCGCGCTGAACCTCGATCAGGTTCGGCATCCGCACCACTTCGTGAATGTCACCGAAGATCTTGCGGATACGCTTCTTGGCCGCAGAACGGGCCACGATGGGAGCGGGCATGGAAGCCTTTTTGGCCATGGGAGGGTCTTGCCTCTTCGCTGTTGTGCCGCCCCAGGAACATCCAAGGGACCGGCGCTGAAACCTGGTCTGCGCGGGCGAAAAACATTCCCGGACAGCAAAAAGGCCGCATGGCAAATGCCTTCCGAATTGGAAAGCAGCCCGCAGCCTGTTGCGTCAGATGGAATGTCCGGTGCTTCCTTCCGAGGAAGGTCCCCGCGCAAGGACCCGCCGTGCTCGAAGCTCCGAGCGAGCGCGGCCTATAGGCGGGGGTAGGGCCGCTGTCAAACGCGCGGGGGGTCTCGGGGCCAGGCATTTTTGGCCGAATCCCGCGATATTTTGATATTCGATAAGAACCATATTGTTTATCAATATTATTGTTTGACAATATGCCCGACTCGATTTATTGAATGTCGATATCAGCCATATCGGAGTTCAACAAATGACCAAAATCAAATCTCCCTTCGCCGCCCTGCTTGCCGCTGTTCTGGTGGTTTCGCTGTGGGCCCCCACGCTCGCCATGCCGCAGGCACAGGCAGCCACGCCCGAAGCCCCGTCGGCTTCGCTGCTGGTCCCGGCGCTGGCCTGATCCGGCTCTATTGAAAGGACCCGAACCGATGTTGTCCAAACCCAAAGACCCCTTGCTGGCCACCGTTCAGGTGCTGCTGATCTTGATCAAGATCGTCTTTGTCTTCGCGAATGTGATGCTCGGCATCGGCATTGGCGCGTTGCTGAGTGTAGGCCGGGCTGACGTGCTGGCCAAGATCGCGGAAGCTGGTGCGCCGCCGAGCGCTTACTGGCTGTTGATCGTCGCAATCGCTCTGATCATGGGGATGCTCATGCTCGGCTACCGCTTCTTCCAGGAGCTGAGTGGAGTCGTAAGCTCGGTCGGCGACGGAGAGCCGTTCCGCGCTGACAATGCGACCCGGCTTAGCCGAATGGGTTGGATTTCAGTCGGTGCGCACGCTTTGGGACTGACCATTGGCGCGATTGCAACCTGGTTCGCGCCCTATCTTGAGAAGCTCCACGGCCATGCCGATCTGGAATTCGGGGTCGACGGCGGCGGCTTGCTGCTCACCCTGATCCTGTTCATCCTCGCCCGGGTGTTCCGCGAAGGCGCCCGGATGCGCGAAGAGCTGGAAGGGACCGTGTGATGCCGATTACCGTCAAACTCGATGACCTGCTCCACGCCCGGCGGATGACCCTGACCGAGCTGGCCGAACGGGTCGATATCACCCTCGCCAACCTCTCGATCCTCAAGACCGGCAAGGCCAAGGCGGTGCGCTTTTCCACGCTGGAAGCAATCTGCGCAGTGCTCGAATGCCAGCCGGGTGATCTGCTGGGCTATCAGGCCGATTAGCTCCAGCGCCATAGCATTACGGCCCAGCAGGGGCGGCATCCAGTTCGGGTGCCGCCCCAAGGCTTGCCGGGCAACGCCTACCCGTCAGCGCTCGCATTGCCTTGACTCTTCGCCTCGCACTGCTAATGGCCCATCCCGACCGGTCGCTTGCGTCCGTGTCATCCGTCCGAGACAGTTGCTGAGGGTTCCCCTCTTAATTTGCAGCCTAGGCGGGGACAGAGAATTTTCGGCCTGCTCCTATGGTGCAGTGTCAATTGCGTTTCGGCGCAGCTCCTTCCCCTTCGCAAACGGACCCGCCTGTGGTGCCTTGGCATCACAGACAAACGTAGCCGGCCGTTCGGGGTTTTCTCCGTCCGGCCATGTAGAAGGAGTTAGGCATGGATCGTTCGCAGAAATCCGAATCGGTCGCATCGCTCAACGCGGTCTTCAATGAAGTTGGCGTGGTGGTTGTCACCCGCAACCTCGGCATGACGGTGGCCCAGTCCACTGCCTTGCGCCTGAAGGTCCGCGATGTTGGTGCATCGTTTAAGGTTGCGAAGAACAGTCTTGCCAAGCTTGCCATCCAGGACACCGACTATGCCGGTATCGGCGATATGCTTACTGGTCCAACCGCGCTTGCCAGCTCGGTTGATCCAGTTGCTGCCGCCAAGGCTGTAGTCGAATTTGCCAAGACGAACGACAAGCTCGAAATCGTCGGCGGCTCGATGGGTACGCTGGTTCTGAACGCGGATGGGATCAAGGCGCTTGCCTCGATGCCGTCGCTCGATCAACTGCGCGGCACCATTATCGGTCTGGTCCAGGCACCAGCAACGAAGATTGCCCAGCTTGTCACCGCTCCGGCGGCCAAGGTGGCACGGGTCTTCAGCGCTTATGCCGAGGCAGCTTGATTAGATTAAAATTCAACGATTTACCGGGGCATTTGCCTCGGTCACATTTTCATGGAGTTAAACATCATGGCCGATATCGCCAAACTGGTTGAAGAACTTTCGAAGCTGACCGTCCTTGAAGCAGCTGACCTTGCCAAGGCACTTGAAGAAGCATGGGGCGTTTCTGCCGCTGCTGCTGTTGCTGTTGCAGCAGCCCCTGCTGCTGCTGCCGAAGCTGCTGAAGAGCAGACCGAATTCGACGTTATCCTGATCAACGATGGTGGCAACAAGATCGCCGTCATCAAGGAAGTCCGTGCGATCACGCAGCTGGGCCTGACCGAAGCCAAGGCGCTGGTGGAAGCCGCTCCGAAGGCGATCAAGGAAGCCGTCAACAAAGCTGAAGCTGAAGAAATCAAGGCAAAGGTCACCGCTGCTGGTGGTACCGTCGAGATCAAGTAAGCTAACACAGTTTCGCGGGTGTCTTGAAGCATTCGCGGATGGAAGGGCGGTCCCTCGGGGCCGCCCTTTTCCGTTTGCGGTTAGCGGCCGTCCGCGCCACACCCGCAAGCTAAGGATGGTGGCACATGAGCGTTGCGTTTCGCCGGGAAAGCGATGAGGAACATCTTGAACCGCGGTTCGAGATTCCACTACCACCCGGCCCCAATCTGGTCACCGCGCGCGGTCTGGCGCTGATTACCGCGCGGGTTGCCGAGTTGGAGGCTGCAGTGCCGCCCGCCAGCGAAGCCGATGCCCGCAAGGCTGCTTTGCGCGATCTGCGGTATTGGCGGCAACGACTGGCCACTGCTGAACTGCGCCCCCCGGCCAGCGGCGATCAGGTGCGGTTCGGCACGCGGGTGCGCTACCGGCTGGGCGGCAAGGAAAACACCGTGACCATCGTCGGCCATGACGAGGCCGATCCGGGCCAGAACCTGCTGTCGTTTCTGGCCCCGCTCAGCCGCGCGCTGCTCGGGGCGCAAATCGGCGACGAGCTCGATTTTGGCGGGAAGGAAGCGGTGCTGGAAGTGCTGGCGATCGATTGACGCCCTATTTCAGAGTTTTCAAATACGCGATCACGTCCTGGCGCTTGGCCGGATCGGCCATTCCAGCATAAGTCATCTTGGTGCCGGGGACCATCTTCATCGGGTTCGTCAGGTAGGCATCGAGCGTCGCATCGTCCCAAGTCAGACCGGCCTGCTTCATCGGCTCGGAGAAGGCATACCCAGCCAGTTCACCCGACTTGGTGCCATAAACGCCCGCCAGGCTGGGCCCGATGCCGTGCTTGCCCGGTTCGACTGCGTGGCAGCTGGAGCACTGTGCAAAAGCGATCGGCTTGGCTCCGGCGGCCGCTGTCGTCGCGGCGGGCGTAGCGGTTTCCGCGGTCGGCGCGGTGCTGTCGGCAGGCTTGTCTTCGGGCGGAGAGCCGCAGGCGGAAAGCGCCAGTGCCAAGCCGGTCATGACAAGGGACGATGTGGTCAAACGCATCTTTCGGGGTCCTTCTTGATGCGGCAGCCGCTCGAAGGGCGGTTGCTGCAGCCAACTGAGCGGCACTATGGCCGGGCTCGGGCATTCAGGAAAGCACCTTTGTTGCAGCATACGTTGCAAAAATCGCACGGAGCCGTGCAGATCGGCGCGGGCGGGCGCGTTACCCCTATCGCCCCGGTGCCGCTGCGCCTATCCGGTTCGGCTGCATGACTGAAATCGCTTCCTTGACCCCCTGGCGCACCGAATTTGGCGCAACGCTGCGGCTGGCTCTGCCGCTGGCGGCGACCAATCTGTTGCAGATGCTGATCCATGCGGTCGATGTAATTTTCATTGCTCGGCTGGGCGATCAGCCGCTGGCCGCTTCAAGTCTGGCGATCGCAGTGTTCGGGCTGACGATGTGGGCGATGACCGGGCTGACCGGGGCCTGCGCGCCGCTGATTGCGGCGGAATTGGGCCGCCGCGGCCCGGCAGTGCGCGAAGTGCGGCGGACCGTGCGAATGGGTCTGTGGGTCTCGATCGGGTTTGGGCTGCTGGGCATGGCAATTGGCTTTTCGGGCGAGGCGATCTTGCTGGCAAGCGGACAAGACGCCCAGATTGCCGCGCTTTCGGGGCGGTTCCTGGCAATCCTGTCGTGGGCGATGATCCCGATGATCCTGGCCAGCGTGTTCCGCCTTTTCGTCGCCACGCTGGGCAAGCCGGCCTATGCCACTGCGATCACCCTGCTGGCACTCGGCACCAATATCTTTGGCAACTGGGTGCTGGTGTTCGGCAACCTGGGCGCGCCTGCGCTGGGCCTTGAAGGCTCGGCCATTTCCAGCCTGATCACCTCGCTGGCGATGATCGCGGCCTATGTCGTGGTGATCGGGCAGGACCGGCTGCTGCGGCGCTATCATATCTTCGGGCGCTGGTGGCGGCCCGAATGGGCGCGGCTGCGGCAGATCCTGCTGATCGGCAGTCCGATCGCCCTGACCGTGCTGGCTGAGGCCGGATTGTTCAGCGGCGCCGCGCTGTTGATGGGGCGGATCGGGCCAGTAGAATTGGCGGCGCACACGCTGGCGCTCAACCTGGCCGCGCTGACTTTCCAGATTCCGTTCGGGATCGCCCAAGCCGCAACGATCCGGGTCGGTTACCACTTCGGCGCGCAGGACCGCGCAGCGGCGGGCCGGGCCGGGTGGGCGGCGCTGTTGGTTTCGGTGCTGTTCATGGGGGTGATGGCCGCCATGATGCTGCTGGCGCCGCGCTTTATCCTGTCGCTCTATGTCGATCCCGCCGCCCCGCAGAATGCGGCGATGGTTGCATTTGCCGTGCAATATCTGCTGGTCGCCGCCGCGTTTCAGCTGTTCGATGGGGCGCAAGCCGTCGCCGCCGGAGCGTTACGCGGATTGCAGGATACCCGGATGCCGCTGCTGATTGCGCTGTTCGGTTACTGGATGGTTGGCTTTGTTGTTGCGATCTGGCTGGGCTTTTACACCTCGCTGCGCGGCACCGGGGTGTGGATCGGCTTGGCGGTCGGTCTGGTCGTGGTCGCGGCGCTGCTAAGCTGGCGCTGGCACCGGCGCGAGACGCTCGACCTGCTGGCGGGCTAGCCCCGCAAAAAGAGTCGCGCCCGCGCCTTGACGGGCCAATGCCCCGCTCCCATATGCGCCTCGCTGGCACTCTCGCGTAGAGAGTGCCAAGGCATTTCAACTGTCATGTAGAAGAGGACATTCACATGAGCTTTCGTCCGTTGCACGATCGCGTGCTGGTTCGCCGCGTAGAGGCCGAAGAAAAGACTGCTGGCGGGATCATCATCCCTGACAGCGCCAAGGAAAAGCCCGCTGAAGGCGAAATCGTCGCCGTTGGTTCGGGCACCAAGGCCGAAGACGGCAAGGTTACACCGCTCGACGTCAAGGCTGGCGACAAGGTGTTGTTCGGCAAGTGGTCGGGCACCGAGGTTAAGCTGGACGGCGAAGACCTGCTGATCATGAAGGAAAGCGATATCCTCGGCATCATCGGCTGAGGAATCCCCGCGCAGGCGGGGACCTCGGGGAACCGAGCGATTGCCTCGCCTCATGAGACCCCCGCCTTCGCGGGGGCGCAAACAAACTGAAGGAACTAAGCAATGTCAGCCAAGGACGTGAAATTCGGCCGCGATGCGCGTGAACGCATTCTCGCCGGTGTCGATATCCTCGCCAATGCCGTCAAGGTTACCCTGGGGCCAAAGGGCCGCAACGTGGTGATCGACAAGAGCTTTGGCGCGCCCCGGATCACCAAGGACGGCGTTACCGTCGCCAAGGAAATCGAACTGAAGGACAAGTTCGAAAACATGGGCGCCCAGATGCTGCGCGAAGTCGCCAGCAAGACCAACGATCAGGCCGGTGACGGCACCACCACTGCCACAGTGCTGGCTCAGGCCATCGTTCGCGAAGGCATGACCTGCGTCGCTGCAGGCATGAACCCGATGGATCTGAAGCGCGGGATCGATCTGGCCGTGACCAAGGTTGTCGCAGATCTGGTCGCCCGGTCAAAGCCGGTCGCTGGTTCGTCCGAAATCGCTCAGGTCGGGATCATCTCGGCCAATGGCGACCGTGAAGTCGGCGAGAAAATCGCCGAAGCCATGGAAAAGGTCGGCAAGGAAGGCGTGATCACCGTCGAAGAAGCCAAGGGCCTCGAGTTTGAACTCGATGTTGTCGAAGGCATGCAATTCGACCGCGGTTACCTGTCGCCCTACTTCATCACCAATCCGGAAAAGATGATCGTCGAGCTGGAAAATCCCTACATCCTGATCCACGAAAAGAAGCTGGCTTCGCTGCAGGCCATGCTGCCAGTGCTCGAAGCGGTGGTCCAGTCGGGCCGTCCGCTGCTGATCATCGCCGAAGACATCGAAGGCGAAGCGCTGGCCACTCTGGTGGTCAACAAGCTGCGCGGCGGGCTCAAGGTTGCAGCGGTCAAGGCTCCTGGCTTTGGCGATCGCCGCAAGGCGATGCTGCAGGACATCGCGATCCTGACGCAGGGCGAAATGATCTCTGAAGATCTGGGCATCAAGCTTGAATCGGTCACGCTCGGCATGCTGGGCGAAGCCAAGAAGATCACCATCGACAAGGACAACACCACCATCGTCGATGGCGCCGGTTCGGGTGATGACATCAAGGCCCGGGTCGAACAGATCCGCGCCCAGATCGAAACCACCACTAGCGACTATGACCGTGAAAAGCTGCAGGAACGTCTGGCCAAGCTGGCTGGCGGGGTTGCCGTGATCAAGGTTGGCGGGGCTTCGGAAGTCGAAGTGAAGGAACGCAAGGACCGCGTTGATGACGCGCTCCACGCAACCCGCGCTGCGGTTGAAGAAGGCATCGTCCCCGGCGGCGGTACCGCGCTGCTCTATGCCACCAAGGCTTTGGAAGGCATGAAGGGCGCGAACGACGATCAGACCAAGGGCATCGATATCGTCCGCAAGGCGATCACCGCTCCGCTCAAGCAGATCGCTACCAACGCGGGCCACGATGGCGCGGTTGTTTCGGGCAACCTGCTGCGCGAAGGCGATGAGACCCAGGGCTTCAACGCTGCCACCGACGTCTACGAAAACCTGGTCGCGGCCGGCGTGATCGACCCGACCAAGGTTGTCCGTACTGCACTGCAGGACGCAGCATCGGTTGCCGGTCTGCTGATCACCACCGAAGCGGCGATCAGCGAACGCGCGGAAGATAAGCCAGCCATGGGCGGAATGCCCGGCGGCGGCATGGGCGGCATGGGCGGAATGGACTTCTAGGGTCCAAACACCAAGCCAGCTCAAGAACGGGGCCGGGGGAGCAATCCTCCGGCCCCTTTTCGTTGGCCAAACGGCCTGCCGGTGCTAGCCTTTTCGGGCAACCGAGAGGAACCACACCCATGCGCCTGCGCCATCCCCATTTCGCCGTCGTTGCCGCACTCAGTGTGCTGGCCTTGACCGGATGTGCCGCCTCAATGCCGGGCCTGACCGCAGCCAGTTATGCTGCGGCCTTGGCCGATCCGGCCCGGCCTGCTGCCGATAGTGCGCGCGATGCCACCCGCTTTCCGGGCGAACTGTTGGCCTTTGCCGGGATCAAACCGGGGCAGCAGGTGGGCGATTTCGTGATGGGCGGCGGTTATTTCACCCGGATTCTGTCTGCCGCTGTGGGCCCGAGCGGCCATGTTTATGCGTTCCAGCCAAACGAATTCATCGCCTTCCGCAAGGAATATGGCACGGAGCAGAAGACCGTCGACGATGCCTATGCCAATGTCGATGGCGTTGGCGGTCCGTTCGCCGCTCCGGCGTTTCCGGTGAAGCTCGACGCGATCATCACCGTCCAGAACTTTCACGACCTCTATTTGAAGCCGTTCCCGGTCGGCACAGGCGCGAAGGCCAGCAAGGCGTTGTTTGCAGCGCTCAAGCCAGGCGGTGTGCTGGTGGTGGTCGATCACAGCGCGGCTGCGGGTAGCGGCACGGCACCAGCAGATACACTGCACCGGATCGACCGCCAGGCCGTGATCGACGCACTGACCGGCGCCGGATTCAGGCTTGAGGCCAGCAGCGACCTCTATGCCCGCCCCGCCGACCCGCGCACCGCCAACGTGTTTGATCCGGTCATTCGCGGCAAGACTGATCAGTTCACGCTGCGCTTCCGCAAACCGAAATAGCCCGGGCGATTGTCTGCGCCTGCGAATAATTGTCCCTAAGGGGCTGCCCTTAGTTCAATCCCTCGCACGCAAAGTGCAGTTCGTCGCGCAATCCTATGCTGGGCGGAACCTGTTAGCCAAACAGAAAGCATGTTCGGGCTATCGCAATCGTCATGAAGACGAGACTGATCTCTAAGCTGCTAAGCTCGCTGGCGCTGGTCGGCATCGTACTGACCCCGGTCAGCGCGGCCCATGCCGATAGTTCGCTTGAGGCAGAGTTTGACAGCACGCTGGTCGCCCCGGCGCCCAAGAGCCAGGCGCGGCCTGCGCTGCAGCCGAGCGCCAGGGCTTCGGCGCTGGCCCAGCCGGTCACCAAATCGGCCTCCACCCAGCGCTCGCTGCCCCCGACGGTTCGCCCGTTTGTCTCCTATGGCCAGCCGCGCAGTTATGGTTCGGGCTTTGAAGCGCAGCTCAATTCAGTCGCGGGCCCCGGCAATGGCCGGATCGGTGTGGCGGTGATTGACCTGACCACTGGCAAGTCCGTCTCGGTGCTGGGCGACACGCCGTTCCCGATGGCCTCGACCAGCAAGATCGCGATTGCCGCGACCTATCTCGATGGGGTCGACAAAGGCCGGTGGAGCCTCGACGATCAATTCCCACTGATGATCACGGTCAAATCGGCCAAATATTCAGGCAGCAAGGCTCCGGTGCGGGCCGGTCAGATGATGACCGGACGCGCGCTGATCGAAGCTTCGCTGATCCACAGCAGCAATACCGCGACCGATGCCTTGCTCGCCGCGGTTGGTGGTCCCGCCGCAGTCAACCGCTGGATCCGTTCCGCCGGGATCGACGGGATGCGGATTGACCGCGATATCGCCACGCTGGTGCGCGATGATGGTGAAGTTGATCCGGCCCGGATGGTCGATCTGCGCGACAGCGCGACTCCGCTGGCGATGGCGCAGCTGCTGTCAGGCCTGTTCCAGGGCAAATGGCTGTCCAGCCGCAGCCGCGGCTTCCTGCTGACCACGATGGAACGCTGCGAAACCGGCAAGCGGCGGATGCGCGCGCAATTGCCGAGCGACGTTCGGGTGGCGCACAAGACCGGGACGCTCAACAATACCGCCAGCGATGTCGGGATCATTCAGGCCCCCGATGGTCACGCCTATGCCGTGGCGATCTATGTCACCGGGCAAGGCGGAAAGTCGGGACGCGACGCGCGGATCGCATCGATTGCCAGCACGGTCTATTACGGCAACGAAAGCCATCAGAGCGGGACGACGCTGGTCTACGCCAACAAGTAAGTTTCAGGCTCCGCGCAGCACTCGCGGCTTGATCGCTGCCGCTGGGTTCCCGCGATAGATCGTATCAGCCTCGGCATCGCCAAACAGCGCGCCGCGCGCCGCCAGAACCGCGCGATCCTGCATCGTCACTCCGGGGCCGACAAAGGCCTCTGCCGCGACCCAGCATTGCTGGCCGATCACAACCGGACGCAGCATCAGCTGGAAATGCGGGTCGCTGACATCATGCGTGCTGGCACACAGATGCGCACCCTGCGACACCACAGTTCGCGCGCCAATTGTAATCTGGCCCTGATTGTAAAGCTGCACGCCCGGCCCGATCAGGCAACTTTCGCCCAAGTCCAGATTGGCCGGAAGCCAGATCCGGACGCTGGCATGGACCCGCGCGCCCCGCGCCACCCGCGCGCCAAACGCCTTCAGCACCAGCCGCCGCCAACCGTGCAGCGGCGGCGGAGTGAACCGGGCGAGGATCAGCCAGCTAAATCCCCAAGCCACCCGCGCCAGCCGGTTGCCCAGCGAAAAGCTCGCCCCGCCTTCCAGCGGATGGGTGCTGCCTGCATCTAGCGGCTGGCTCATTCGGGCGGGCTCCCCTGCATCAACCCAGCGTAGGCGGCTTCCCATTGCCGGGCAACCGCTTCGGCGGAGAACGGCCCAGTTGCCAGTCGGTGGGCGGCCCCGGCCAGCTCCAGCCAGCGGGCATGGCATAGCGTCAGGGCCTCGCGCAGCGCCGCCGCTATGCTGGCCGGATCGGTCCCGCAATCTATGCCCGCGCCTTTGGTAAAGCCGATGTCGAGGTTGCACTCTGTGCTCATCAGCACCGGCGCCCCCGCTGCCCAAGCCTCAAGCACCGCCACCGGCAGTCCCTCGCTGAGCGAAGGCAGCACAAGGAACCGGGCTTCGTTCAGCAGGCGCGCTTTGTCTGCACCGTACAGCGGCCCGACAAAGGCGGCACTGGCGGGGCCAATTGAAAGGTGCGCCTGCAATGCGGCAACATCGATCGGGTCACCCCACCCGGCAATCGTCAGCCGCGCGCCTTCTGGCAGCGCCCCCGCCGCATCAAGCATGGTCCAGGCATCGACCAGCGAGGCGAGGTTCTTCTTTGGATGAATGCGCCCCAGATACGCGACCAGCGGCGCGCGCGGCGTAAGCGCAGCGGGCTGAGCGGGCGGACCGGCATTGGCGATCACCAGACTGTCGGTGCGGCCGCTTTCGCGCGCAATATCTTCAGCCTCACGCCCGGTCAGCGCATGGAACGCAGCGGCCCGGCGCCAGGCCCGCCGTTCATACCCGGCGCGGGCCAGCGCCTTTTTCCAGCGCCCCCGGCCCGTGATCCATGGATCGAGCATCCCGTGCGGGCTGATCAGCAACGGCTTGCCGCTGCGCGCCGCCCAAGCGGAGGCGGCCTGCGAGGGATACATCCAGATCCCGTGGAGGTGGAGCAGATCAAGCCGCGCCGCATCCAGTACCGCACCAAGTTGCGGCGCATAGCCGAA
>JANMHL010000095.1:0-2118 GCA_031375125.1 Novosphingobium sp.
GCGATAGCCCAGCAGGATTTGTGCCGCGACACTGGCCCCGGCAATCGCGCTGTCGGCAAACGGCATTGCGGCGTTGGTGTAACGGTGCATCAGCCAGCCCAGATTGAGGCTGATCGCGGCGGTGACTACCAACCAGACCGCGCGGCTGTTCCAATCAAGCCAGCGCACCTCGATCCGCGCGTCGGAAGTGCCTTGTCGCGCCGCCTTGTGCCACAGCGCCCAGCCCCAGATATTCGCGAGGATAAAGAACACCTGCAGCCCGCTTTCAGCATAAAGGCGGCTTTCAAAGAAGATGAGCACGTAGAGCGCGACCGAGAGGATCGCGAAGGCAAAGTTCCACTGTGATCGGAACACCAGCAAAGTGATGTTGATCAGCCCCAACCCGGCGGCCACCCATTCCAGGTTTTTCAGCAGGTCCGCATCAAAGATCATGCCAGCGCCGCCTCCCACTCATCCGGTTTGAACCCGACCAGCAGTCCGCCGGGATGCTCAACCACCGGGCGCTTGATGCACGATGGATTGGCCGCCATCAATCGAATCGCCTTGGCCTCGGTCAGGTCGGCCTTGTCGGCATCAGGCAGTTTCTTGAAGGTGGTTCCAGCGCGGTTGAGCAGCTTTTCCCAGCCCGCCGCCTTGCACCACTGCGCCAGCCGGACGGGATCAGCGCCTGCCTTCTTGTAGTCATGAAACGTGTAGCCGATCCCGCGCGCATCGAGCCAGGTCCGGGCCTTTTTGACCGTGTCGCAATTGGGGATGCCATAAAACGTCACAGTCATCCGCGCGGTCTTTCGTAGTGCCGCACTTTGGCTTCGGCGCAGGAATAGAGCGTGTAGCTTTCGTAATAGGCGCTGCGCCCACGGGCCTGAACCACCGAATGTTCGGGGTGGCTGCCCCAAGCCTTGGCAGCGTCCTCGCTGTCCCATTCGGATATCGCCACCACTTCACCATCATCGGCGACAAAGCCTTTGATTGAGCGGAAGCCAGCTTGCGCGGCGGCCAGTTCCTCCATCCGGGCGTTGTCGGCCTGATAGGCGGCGGCGTCCATGTCGGCGCGTTTGCGGTTGCGAAAGACGGTCAGGTACATGGGCCGCACCCTAAACCGGATATGGACAGCGGCGCAATCTGCGGCCAAAGCCAAATCATGTCCGTCAACACCTTCGGCCGCTTGCTGCGGTTCACCACCTGGGGCGAGAGCCACGGCCCGGCGCTTGGCGCAGTGGTCGATGGTTGCCCGCCGGGGCTGGAATTGAGCGAGGCGGTGATCCAGCCGTTCCTTGATGCACGGCGGCCCGGCCAATCGAAATACACCACGCAGCGGCAGGAACCCGACGCTGTGCGGATATTGTCCGGCGTGTTCGAAGGGCGCACCACCGGCACGCCGATTTCGCTGATGATCGAAAACGTCGATCAGCGCAGCAAGGACTATTCCGAAGTCGCCAAGGCCTATCGCCCCGGCCACGCCGACTATGCCTATGACGCCAAATACGGCTTTCGCGACTATCGCGGCGGCGGGCGCAGTTCAGCGCGGGAAACGGCTGCACGAGTGGCAGCAGGCGCGGTGGCGCGGCTGGTGATTCTAGAAGTTTCGGTGCTCGGCTATGTCTCTGAAATCGGTGGCGACGCGATTGATATGGCCAATTTTGACGCGAACGAAATCGGCAACAACCCGTTCTTCTGCCCTGATGCAGCAGCAGCAAAGCGTTGGGAAAAGATTGTCGATGACGCGCGGCTGGCCGGTTCATCGGTTGGCGCGGTGGTCGAATGCATCGCCAGCGGTGTTCCCGCCGGCTGGGGCGCACCGATCTACGCCAAGCTCGATGCCGATCTGGCCGCTGCGATGATGGGGATCAATGCCGTCAAGGGCGTCGAAATCGGCGATGGCTTTGCCGCCGCGCGGCTGACCGGCGAAGGCAATGCCGATCCGATGCGGCCCGGCAACGACAGTCCGGTGTTCACCGCCAACCATGCTGGCGGGATCGCGGGCGGGATCAGCACCGGCCAGCCGGTGTTAGTCCGCGTGGCGTTCAAGCCGACCAGTTCGATCCTGACCCCAGTGGAAACGATCGACCGCGATGGGCAAGCGGCAGAAATCCGCACCAAGGGACGGCATGACCCGTG
>JANMHL010000132.1:0-1634 GCA_031375125.1 Novosphingobium sp.
ACGCCATCGTTTCGGATGAAGGCGCGACCCAGGGTGGCGCAGCGATGCTGATGTGCGCGGGTGCAAAGCCGCACGATTGGTTGCAATTGACCGGCGGCGCAATCGGTCAGGGCCTGCCGCTGGCAGTCGGCGCAGCGGTCGCTTGCCCGCACCGCAAAGTGATCGCGATCCACGGCGATGGCGGGGCGATGTATACCAATCAGGCGCTGTGGACGATGGCGCGCGAGCAGCTCGATGTGACCACGATCATCCTCAACAACGGCTCCTACGCGATCCTTAACATTGAACTGATGCGGGTCGGCGTGCAAAACCCCGGACCCAAGGCGCTTGCGATGCTCGACCTTAAAAACCCGGCAATAAACTGGAGCCAGATTTCCGAAGGGATGGGTGTTCCTGCCGTGCGGGTCGATACCAGCGAAGGCTTTCGTGCGGCGCTGGTTGAGGCGTTGGCGGCGAAGGGGCCTAGGCTGATTGAGGCGTTGCTCTGATGGCCGGATCGCTCAACCTCCTGCCCGCCTCCTACGCCGATTTCCGCCGCGACGCTGAAAAGCGCCTGCCGCGATTTCTGTTCGATTACATCGACGGCGGTGCCGGGGCCGAAGTGACCCTGCGCCGCAACACCGCCGATTGGGAGGACGTGAAGCTGACCCAAAAGGTGCTGCGCGACGCCTCCAAGCTCGATTGCTCGGTCGAACTGTTTGGCGAGAAGCTGGCGATGCCGCTGATCCTCGCCCCGGTCGGCATGGGCGGGATGACCGCCCGGCGCGGTGAGGTTCAGGCCAAGCGCGCAGCCGACGCGGCGGGGATTCCGTTCTGCCTGACCACAGTCGGCGTCTGCTCGCCCGAGGAAGTCGGACAGGTTTCTGAACGGCCGTTCTGGTTTCAGCTCTATATGCTGAAGGACCGCGGCGTGGTCAGGGATATTCTGGCCCGGGCCTGGGATCAGGGGGTCCGCACGCTGGCCTTCACGATTGATCTGGCGGTGCTCGGCACCCGCTATCGCGACATTCGCAACGGGATGGCGGGCGGGCTTGGCCCGTGGGGTAAGCTGCGCGCAGGACCAATCGATTATGCCCTGCACCCCAGCTGGGTGCTCGATGTCGGCCTGCGCGGGCGCCCGCACGGGCTGGGGACGGTGGCGAAATATGTTGCCGGAACCGGATCGGGCAATGTGGCCAATTTTATGCAGTGGATGGCTGGACAGTTCGATAGTTCAGTGACCTGGAAGGACATCGAATGGCTGCGCAATGAGTGGAAGGGCAATCTGCTGCTGAAAGGCATTCTCGATGTCGAAGACGCCAAGGCGGCGGTCGGGATCGGTGCCGACGGGATCATCGTCAGCAACCACGGCGGGCGGCAATTGGACGGTGTAGCTTCAACCGCAACCATGCTGCCGCACATCGCAGGCGCAGTGGGCGATCAGACCACGGTGCTGGTCGATGGCGGCATCCGCACCGGGCAAGATTTGGTCCGCGCGCTAGCGCTGGGAGCCAAGGCCGCACTGATCGGGCGGCCCTGGGCGCTGGCGATGGCGGCGGGCGGAGAGGCGGCGCTGACCCGCTACCTCACCCTGATGCGGCAGGATATGCGGACGGCCTTGGGGCTGAGCGGCGCAATCAACGCGCGCGATGTGG
>JANMHL010000146.1:0-1788 GCA_031375125.1 Novosphingobium sp.
ATCACCTTCATGTCATCGGTAACCCCGCGCACAATCGTCAGCGGCATCTTGTTGCCGTTGGAGGCGGAGAAATCCTCACCCGCCGGATTGACCTCAATCAGTTCAGCGCCCTTGGCCTTGGCATCGGCAAGATAGCCCTGCAGGCGTTCGTAATTGCGGCCGTTGACCACCGAGGTGTAATCATCGTTGGCGAGCAAGCTGGGATACATCGTCGCCACCCCGGCTTTGACGCTTTCGATAACTTCAGCTTCCTGATCCTTGGCGACCATCAGGTAATCAGGAGCGAGGCAGATCTGCCCAGCGTTCATCATCTTGCCCATTGCGATGCGTTCGCCGGCCTTCTTCTTGTCGGCGCTGCGGCCAACAAAGGTCGGGCTTTTGCCGCCCAGTTCCAGCGTGACTGGCACAAGGTTTTCAGCCGCAGCGCGCATGATGTGCTTGCCGACGCTGGTCGCGCCGGTGAAGATCATGTGGTCGAAGGCGAGCTTGCTGAACGCCGCGCCAACTTCAACCCCGCCGGTGAACACCGCCATTTCGTCTTCGGCGAAATACTGCGGCACCACTTCGGCAAACACTTCAGCGACCCGTTCGGTAAATTCGCTCGGCTTGATCATCGCGCGGTTTCCGGCGGCGAGGATTCCGGCCATCGGCACCATCACCATGCCAATCGGGAAGTTCCACGGCGCGATCACGCCGACTACGCCCTTGGGCTGATAGACCACCTTGGCCTTGGCCCCGATCAGGCCGAGTGGGAACATCGCGGTCCGCTTTTCATCGCGCGACCAAGCTTCAAAATGCTTCTTGGCGTGTTTCAGCGCGCCGACCGAGGGCATGATATCGGTCATCAGGGTCTGTTCGGTCGAACGGTGGCCGAAATCGGCGCTGACCGCTTTGGCAAAAGCATCCTTGTGATCGATCAGCAGTGCAATCGCCCGGTCGATCCGGTCTTTGCGGACCGAATGCGCCTCTGGCAAAGCAGCGGTAAAGGCGCTGCGCTGGTTGGCCAGAACGGTATTCATGCGGTCGATTTCTGCGGTGCTCATTGGCGGTCCTTCCCGTTTCGATTTGCCACCCTTGTCCTGCATCCTGCTGGCGAAGGCAAGCCAAGCAAAAGTGCGGCTGGCGATTGCCATTGCTGCGCTGCAAAATTACAGGGGTTTCAATTCGCCCCCTCCCACGAAAGGCAGCAACGCCATGGCCCAGATTTCCGCTTCCGATCCGATTGTCATCCTGTCCTATGCCCGCACCCCGATGGGCGCGATGCAAGGCGCGCTGGCCGATGTCAGCGCAACCGATCTGGGCGCAACCGCCATCCGCGCTGCGGTGGAACGCGCCGGGGTGAATGGCGCGGATGTCGAGCGGGTCTATATGGGCTGCGTCCTTCCAGCGGGCCTGGGCCAGGCCCCGGCTCGGCAAGCCACAATCAAGGCTGGTCTGCCCAAATCGGTTCAGGCGACCACGGTCAACAAGGTCTGCGGTTCGGGGATGCAGACGCTGATCATGGGGGCCGAAGCGCTGGCGGCCGGTTCGGTCGATCTGATCGTCGCGGGCGGCATGGAAAGCATGACCAATGCGCCCTACCTACTTAAAAAGCACCGTTCGGGCGCGCGGATCGGGCATGATACGGCCTATGACCATATGTTCCTTGATGGGCTGGAAGACGCTTATGAAGCAGGCCGGGCGATGGGCACTTTCGCGCAGGACACCGCCGATGCCTATCAACTGACCCGTGAGGCGCAGGATGGCTATGCGATCGAATCGCTGCGCCGCGCGCAGGCTGCGATTGCT
>JANMHL010000293.1:0-11500 GCA_031375125.1 Novosphingobium sp.
GATTCGACATAGAGCGCCTGCGGCCCGGTCATCGCCCCGCCGAATTCGGCGACCAGCTGCGGGTGATATTCGGTGCCTTGCTGCTTTTCTTTGGCGGTAATCGCCATGACCGTGCCGGTCGAAGATTGCGCGGTAACGGCACCCTGCGGCGCGGCTGCAACGGCCAATGCGGTGCCCAAAGCCAAAACGGTACGAACAGATTTAACGTGGATCATCGGGATCTCCCTGCGATGGAGGTAACCGTTGCAGGGCTAAGGCCTTATTCCAGACTTGAAAAGCCCTGTTGGGCCGGATTGCGCCACAATCAGCTTTCGCCGATCCGCAGGAACCGTTCTTCGCGCAAAGTCCGCAGCTGTTCGGGCGGCAGCTTGCCCAGCGCATCGAGCTCCTCGCCAATTGCCATGGCCAAGGCCTGCATCGCCAGCGCCGGATCGCGGTGCGCCCCGCCGACGGGTTCCTTGACGATCCGGTCAATCACGGCGAGCCCGAGCAAGTCCTGCGCGGTCACTTTCATCGCTTCGGCGGCCTCAGCCGCTTTTTCATTGGTCCGCCACAGGATCGAGGCGCAGCCTTCCGGGCTGATCACTGAATAGACTGCGTGTTCCAGCATCAGCACGCGTTCGGCGCTGGCCAGAGCAACCGCGCCGCCCGATCCGCCCTCACCCACGATTACTGCGACCATCGGCACCGGCAGCGCCAGGCAAGCCTCGGTCGAACGGGCAATCGCCTCAGCTTGACCGCGCTCCTCCGCCTCAATCCCCGGAAACGCGCCAGATGTATCGACCAAAGTCACCACCGGCAGGCCAAACCGCCCGGCCAATTCCATCAGCCGGATCGCCTTGCGGTAACCTTCCGGCTTACCCATGCCGAAATTGTGCTTGATCCGGCTTTGGGTGTCGTTGCCCTTTTCATGCCCGATCAGCATTACCCGGCGCCCATTTGCATTGGCTCCCAGCGTGGCAAAGCCGCCGATGATCGCCTGATCATCGCCATAGTAACGGTCCCCGCCCAGCGGGATGAAGTCGGTGAACATTTGCGCAACGAAATCGCAGAAATGCGGGCGCATCGGATGGCGGGCGACCTGGGTTTTCTGCCACGGGGTCAGCGCCTTGTAGGTGCTGGCGAGCAAGTCCGCGCTTTTCGCTTCGAGCCGGCGGATTTCGCTGCTGATATCGACATCGCCCTGCTCGGCAGTCTGGCGAAGCTCAGCAATCCGGGCTTCGAGTGCGGCAATCGGCTTTTCGAATTCGAGGTAAGAAATCATCGCCTAGCGCTAGCCCCCAAGCGCCCGCACCGCAAGAGGGTGCCGCGCGTTGACCAAGGCCACCAGCCGGGCGGCATCGACGTGGGTGTAAATCTGCGTGGTCGCAATATCGGCGTGGCCCAGCAACGTCTGCAGCACCCGCAGGTCCGCCCCGCCCTCTAGCAGGTGCGTGGCAAAGGCATGGCGCAGCACATGCGGGCTGACCTTTTCGGGGTCGATCCCGCTGCGCGCGGCCAGCGCCCGGAGCAGCTGGAACAACCGAATCCGGGTCAAGTGCCCCTGCCGCGAAGTTGAAGGAAACAGCGCCTTGCTGCCCTCTGCCCGCAGCACCAGCCAGCGCGACAGCGCCTGCCGCGCGCGGCTGCTGACCGGGACCATCCGTTGCGCCCCGCCCTTGCCCGTGACCGTCAGGAACGGTGCATCGCGCGGAACGGCATTCAACGGCAGCGACACCAGTTCAGTCGCACGCAGGCCCGATCCATAGAGCAGTTCGAGCAGCGTCAGCATTCGCACCGCATCAGCCTTGTCGCAAGCCGCTTCGTCCTCGGCCCGCGCAAACAGCGCCGCAACCTCGGCATGGCTCAGCAAGCGCGGCAGCGGGCGGCGGGCGCGCGGGCGCGGCAGGGCAGGCGAAGGATCGTCTTTGCGCAGGCCTTCATCGATCAGAAAGCCAAAAAACTGCCGCAAAGCCGAGCATTTTCGCGCCAGACTGGACGGCGCGAGCCCGGCCCAGGCCGCCCCGAGCGAGGCCACTGCAGCGTGGTCAGCCATAACAAGATCGCCAATCGCCTCTTCGGCGCCTTCCAGATCGCGACGATAAGCAGCCAGAGTGTTCAAAGCCGCCCCGCGCTCGGCAGCGAGCATGGCGAGAAAGGACGCGGTGGGCGACGTGATCGTCAGCCCCGCGCGACCGCTTCGGCCGCGATCATCCGCGCTTCTGCGCTAAGGCCGACCCGGTTCAGCGCCGATACGATATGGTACAGGTGCAGCGGGGTCATTCGTGCCCAACTATCGCCCTGCATCCCGATTCCGGCCAGCAGCACCACCAGTTCGCGGTTGTTCACATCAGCCGCCTGCTGGATCAGCCGGGTCCAGTTGGTCGTCCGCCCCAGATCGACCTCAAGCTTGCCGGCAAAGTCCTTTGCGGCACCAGCATCGACCCGGCCAAGCCCAGCGAGGCCGGCCAGCAGGAACTGGCTCTTGCGGTATTCGTCGCTGGGATCGTTGCTATAAAAGCTGCTCAGCGCGCCGCTATCGACCGGCTGGCTGCGCGCCGGTGCGGCCAGCGCCAGCATTCCCCAGGCGACACTGCCAACACTTGCTTGATCCGCCCATTTCAGCGCGTTTTGATCGAGCCCGGCGGCTAGCATCGAGGCGACCAGATCGTCCAAATTGCCCGAAAAATCACCGGATACCGGCATCCGTGCGGCGGCAGAGGCGGTCAGCACTTGCCGCGAATAGCGCGCTTCGGCGTCAGCCCCTCCATCCCACAATGTGCGCATCGCCGCCATCCGTTCGGCCGGGCTGGCCCCGACATAGGCGTTTCGCAGCGTTTCTGCGGCGCTGGCCCAATCGCCCTTGATATCTTGCTGGGCATAGATCTGGCTGTAGAGATCGACCATCGCCGCGCTCGACAAGATCCCGGCGGCTCCGGCCTTGTCAGCGCCCTTGGCCCGCGCCTCCAGCCCCAGCATCGGCGCGGTTGCCGCGACAAGCGCATAGCGGCGCGAGGCGTCTTTCAACAGGTCGGCGGGCGGTTCGATCCCGACCGCGATGCTTAACGCATAGCGCCAGGGCGTCATTCCGCTGACACCATCCCACTCGATCTTCACCGCGCGGCGGCTTTTGCCCACGGCGCCCGCATATTTCTGGGCGAGCAGCAGGTCGACCTTGGGCCAGGCGTTTTCTTCGCCCAGCCGGTCAAGCTGCGCCATCCCGGCCGCGCCATCGCCCTGAAAAGAGCTGCAGATCGCCCGCAGCACCCGCCAGTCCGCATCTTTGCGGGTCCCGCCCTGAACCATCACCACCGGGCAAATACCGGTGACATCGGCGGTAAAGGCATAGGCCTCGATCGCGGCATTGGTCAGCGGCGGGGTATAGTTTCCGGCATCGACGTCCTGCACCAGCGCCCGGGCCAGATCGCCCTCACCCATCCGCACCAGCACCCCGGCGCGCCAGCCAGCGAAATCGGCCGGGTTCATCCCTGCCGGTGCATCCATCCGCGAAGCCAGCGCGCGGCGCAGCAGAATATGGCCCCAGCGCGAAACAATCCGGCCCTTGTTGCCTTCGAGCAGCGCCTGGACCAACTGCGGGTTCTGCCGCCCGAGCGATCCCGCCGGGAAACCGCCTTCGTTTTCATCCAGCACGCCAACCCGCAACAGCGAGCGGCGCGCGGCGCCGGGCATATCGAATTTGGGTTTGAGACCAAGCAGCTCATCAAGCTGGTCCGGGGACATCGCTTCCAGCTCTTTAAGCGTCGGAATGCGCTGACCATTGGGCAGAGTTCGCGGCGCGCTGGGCGCTCTCGCCGTATCTGCAGAAACACCGCCAGCTTCGCCCGGGAGCGGTTGCACGATCGGGCCGGAACCCGGCGCGGGCGCGGCAGGCGGCTTGGCCTTGGGCTTTTCAAAGCCCGGGGGCAGCAGCGATTCGGGCGAATCCTGCGCGATCGCCCAGACCGACGTCAGCGCCATGGTGGCGCCCGCGGTCAGCAACAAGAGCCGCTTCACTGCCCGCCTCCCGGCAGCAGCGCAGGCGTGCTTTGCGGGGTAAGCGGACGCTCACCGCCATCCGCCCAGGCCCAGCCGAGCAGCATGACCAGCGCCAGCAGGGCGCCTAGAACGAATACCGATTTGCGCCTATCCAACGCCACGCGCGACCTCTCCAGCGGGAAACTTGCAACGGCGGTTAGCGCAACTATAGGCAGGGCCGCAATGGAACATGACGAATCCACGCTATCTTCTGCCGAAATCGAGGCCTTGGCCCAGCGGATCGACCGTCCGGTGGTGCTGGTCGGGCTGATGGGCGTCGGCAAATCGAGCATCGGGCGCAAACTGGCGGCGTTGCTGCATATGCCGTTCGTCGACGCCGATGATGAAATTGAAAGCGCGGCGCAGCTGTCGATCGCGGAAATATTCGTGCAATTTGGCGAGCCCTATTTCCGTGCTGGGGAGCGGCGGGTGATAGCGCGTTTGATCGATGAACCTGGCGCCAAGCGCGTGATTGCGACCGGCGGCGGCGCTTTCGTCAATCCCGAGACGCGCGCGATGATCCTGACCAAGGGGATCGCGGTCTGGCTGGATAGCGATCTGGATGTGCTGGTCGACCGGGTCGGGCGCAAAAACACCCGGCCCTTGCTGCAGAACGGCAACCCGCGCGAAATTCTTGCCCGGCTCAAGGCGGAGCGCGAACCGGCCTATGCCGCGGCGCCGATCCATGTGAAAAGCAGTGCCGGCCCGCAGAGCCGCACCGTGGCCCAAGTGTTGAAAGGAATTGCCGAGTGGCTGTGATCCCGGTCGACATCGCCGGCGCGCCTTACGAAGTGCGGATCGGCACCGGGCTACTGGCCAATCTGGCCGGTGAGTGCGGCGCACGGCTGCGCAAACAGCAGGTGCCGATTGTCACCGATACGCAGGTTCATGCGGCGTGGGGCGCGGTGGTCGAAGACTCGCTGCGCCAAGCTGGGCACGAACCGGTCTGGCGGATCCTGCCCGCTGGTGAGGCCAGCAAAAGCTGGGATCAACTGACCGCGACGACCGACTGGCTGCTGGCGCAAGAGGTTGAGCGGGGCGATCACATTCTGGCGCTGGGCGGCGGCGTGATCGGCGATCTGACCGGGTTTGCCGCCAGCATCCTGAAGCGCGGCTGCCATTTCATCCAGCTGCCAACCACGCTGCTGGCGCAAGTCGATTCGAGCGTCGGCGGCAAGACCGCGATCAACACCGCGGCGGGCAAGAACCTGATCGGCGCATTCCATCAACCTGCGCTGGTACTGGCCGATCTGGCCACGCTGAACACCCTGCCCCAGCGCGAGCTGCAGGCGGGCTATGCCGAGGTGGTCAAATACGGCCTACTGGGTAACGCGGCGTTCTTTGACTGGTGCGAAGCCAACGGCGCAGCGCTACTGGCGGGCGATCCAAAGCTCCGCGAATATGCCGTCGCGCACTCGGTTGCGGCCAAGGCGCGGATTGTGCAGGCGGATGAGAAGGAAACGCTTGGTCTGCGCGCGCTGCTCAACCTTGGGCATACTTTCGGCCATGCTTTGGAAGCGCAATGCGGGTTTTCCGGACGGCTCTTGCACGGCGAGGCCGTCGCGCTCGGCATGGTGCTGGCGGCACGCTATTCGGCGCGTCTGGGCCTGCTGGACGCAGCCGCACCGACCCGGATCACGGCGCATTTCGCGGCACTGGGCCTGCCGCATGAAATCGCCGCACTGGGCCTCAACTGCAATGGCACGGCGCTGGCCGCGCATATGCTCCACGACAAGAAAATGGACGCCGGAACCCTGCCATTCGTGCTGATGAAGGCGATTGGCGCGGCGTTTCTGGCCAAGGACGTGGCGCTGGCCGATGTCGCGGCATTTCTGGATCAGCAGCTGGCCCAGTAAGCCAATCGTACCCGCAATCAGCCAAAGATCGCGATCGACTGCATCCCCACCGCGACCGCTTCGCCCCGCGTGTTCCAGATCGCCATGTCCTGGCTCGAGCAGCCTTTTTCGGCATAGTTTCCGGCGGCGCGCAGCAGATACCAGCCATCGTCGGTGGTCGGCAGCGGGGTTAGCAAGTTGATCAGCCAGGTCATCGAACTGACCGGCGCCGGGCCGGTCAGCGGCATTACGCCCGGCGGCAAAGCATCGGCCAGCAGGATCAGCGCGGCCATCGGATCTAGCCCGGCGCCGTCGCGCAGCCGTTCCCACCAGCACACTTCCGGCAGCTTGATCTCGCCCTGCGGCAGAGCAAAGCGGCGTTCGAAATTGGGAGCAAAGCTGGGTCCAGCCCGTTCGGGCAGCGGTACCGCCTGATCCAGCGGGATCACGTTCGCGGGCAGCGGCACTTCATGCAAATGCAGAGTGCTCGCCTCAACCGGGCCCATGAACACGAATGTTGCAGTCAAACCGGTTCCGGCCTCGTTCACAACCTCCGCGCTGATCCAGCTGGCGTTGCGTCCGCGCCGCAGCAGCTTGGCCCGCACTTCGACATCGCCCGCCAGCGGCCCGACGAAGTTGACCGTGGCCGAACGCAGCGGCGGCAGATCATCCGCCAATTGCTGCGCCGCGACCAGCGCGAGCGCGGCAGACAGCCCGCCATAAGTGGTGCGCCCCTGCATCCAGTCGGCTGGGATAGTGGCGGCAAAACCACCGTCGATGGGCCGCGCGGCGGCGAGGATTTCGGGAAGGCTCATGGAACTTGCCATTGACGTTAACGGAAAGCAGGTCAATCCTCTGCCCATGACAAAATTCATCGACCTTTCGATCCCGATCACCACCAAAGTGGTGTCTGACCCGCCCGTGATGCTGCCGCAGATCACGTACACCGATCACAGCGAGACCTGGGCGCAGATCGCGCTGTTCTTCCCCGGCCTGACCAAGGAAGACCTGCCCGATGGCGAAGGTTGGGCGGTGGAGACGCTGACGCTGTCGACTCACAACGGCACCCATATGGACGCGCCGTGGCACTATCATTCAACCACCCGCGACGGCGCCGAGCGCGCCGCGACGATCGACGAAGCCCCGCTCGACCGGTTCTTTCGTCCCGGCGTAAAACTTGATTTCAGCAACCTGCCCCACGGCACCGTGGTCACCGCGGCGCAGGTTGCGGCGGAGCTGGCGCGGATCGGGTACGAATTGCAGCCGCTCGACATTGTGCTGATCCAGTCGGGCGCAATCTACGGCACCGACAATTTCACCGATCAAGGCGTCGGCCTCGGCGGGGAAGCCACGCTGTGGCTGACCGAGCGCGGCGTCGAAGTGGTCGGCACCGATGCCTGGTCCTGGGACGCGCCGTTCAGCCACACGGCGAAACGCTGGGCCGAAACCCGCGACCCCAGCATCATCTGGGAAGGCCACAAGGCTGGGCGCGTGCGCCCCTATTGGCAGATCGAAAAGCTGATGAACCTGTCGGCACTTCCGCCGCACGGCTTCACGCTCAGTTGCTTCCCGGTGAAGATCGAAGGGGCCAGCGCCGGGTGGATCCGGGCTGTCGCCTTGGTGGGGGATTAAGCGCTCTCGATCGTCTTGCGCATCATCCCAATGCCCATGGCATAAATGCTGCGCGTAAAGGCAGCGGCCTCCTCTTCAGTGATCCCGGCCGGCTCAAACTCGCCAGTCCAGATGAAGCGCGTATTCGCCGCGTCTACCGGCTCGACCGCCATCGTTGCACGATAGCTGGCATATGGCAGCGGGCTGGTGACGATGGAATAAGTATAGCTGGTCGGCGTTTGCGCCTCCAACCGGTCAACAACCTGGCGGCCATCTCCGAGATGCAATGTGCGCAGCGCGCCGATCCCCTCACCCTCCTGCACGCAGGCTTCGTCCGGGCGGCCTGACCATTTGCCGGTCTTGCCAAAATCCCCCAGAATTGCCCACAGCGCGGCGAGCGGTAAAGCAAAGACGTATTCGGCAGTGACCGTTGCCATCATTCCAGCTCCAAAATCACCGCATCAACAGCCAGACTGTCACCAGCCTTGGCGTTGACCGCCTTCACCGTCGCTGACTTCTCAGCGCGGAGGATGTTTTCCATTTTCATCGCTTCGACCACGGCCAGCGGTTGCCCAGCTTCAACCTTGTCACCCACGGCGACGTTGAGGGAAACCAGCAAGCCCGGCATCGGGCAGATCAGGAACCGCGAGAGGTCTGGCGGGACCTTTTCGATCATGTGCTGGGTCAGCCCGGCAATCCGCGCGGGCAGAATCCGGACTTGATGGATCGCGCCGCGCGTGGTCATTTTCAGGCCAGTGCGGGTGGGTTCGATCTTCACGCCATAGGTCAGCCCTTCAACGTGGGCCTCAACCATCCGGTCGCCGGGGGTGTAGCTGATCCCGATTTCTACCGGCTGCCCATCGACCAGCACGTCGGCCTCCAGACTGACCGCAAAAGTCTGCCCGGCCAGCGTGATCGACCAATCATAAGGCGGTTCCAGCGCGCCATCGAGTTGCTGGTCAACCTGCCGCGCCCGGTCGGTCCGCGCGGTCGCGACGAACCCGGCGATGGCGGCGAGATGCCGCAGCGTTTCGTCTGATGCCGCCGCGCCGTGGAACCCATCGGGGTATTCCTCGGCAATGAACCCGGTGGTGAGCTCGCCCGAGCGGAAGCGCGGGTGCTGCATGATCGCGCTGACGAAATCGATGTTGTGGCCAAGGCCTTCAATCTCAAACGCATCCAAAGCGGCGATCTGTTTGTCCGCCGCTTCGTCGCGCGTTTCGCCCCAGGTCACCAGCTTGGCGATCATCGGGTCATAGAACATTGAGACTTCGCCGCCTTCATAGACGCCGTCATCGACCCGCACGCCATCGACGCCGCGCCGGCCATTGCCCGCGCCGTCATCTTCCCAGCCATCGACCGGCGGCTGATAGCGCACCAACCGCCCGGTGCTGGGCAGGAACCCGCGATAGGGATCTTCGGCATAGACCCGGTTTTCAATCGCCCAGCCGTCAATCTTGATATCGTCCTGCGTCATGGACAGCTTTTCGCCCGCCGCGACGCGGATCATCTGTTCGACCAGATCAATCCCGGTGATCGCTTCGGTTACCGGGTGCTCCACTTGCAGCCGGGTGTTCATTTCGAGGAAGTAGAAGCTTTCACCGCTCGGGTCCGCGCCGCTGACGATCAGCTCAACAGTGCCCGCGCTGAAATAGCCGACCGCGCGGGATAGCGCGACGCACTGCTCGCCCATTGCCTTGCGCATTTCGGGCGTGACGAACGGCGACGGCGCTTCCTCAACCACCTTCTGGTGGCGGCGCTGGATCGAGCATTCGCGCTCGTTCAGATAAAGGATGGTGCCGTGCTGGTCGCCGAGGATCTGGATTTCGATGTGGCGCGGATTGAGGATGAATTTCTCGATAAACACCCGGTCATCGCCAAACGAATTGAGCCCCTCGCGCTTGGTCGCTTCAAAGCCCTCGCGCACGTCCGCTTCGTTATAGGCCAGCCGCATCCCCTTGCCGCCGCCGCCGGCGCTGGCTTTCATCATCACCGGATAGCCGATCTCGGCCGAAATCCGCACCGCGTGCTCGGTATCGTCAATCTCACCGACAAAGCCGGGGACGACGTTGACGCCCGCTTTCAGCGCGAGTTTCTTGGACTCGATCTTGTCGCCCATCGCCGCAATCGCGTTCACTGGCGGGCCGATAAAGGCGATGTTTTCCTTGGCGAGCGCCTCGGCAAAGCTGGTGCGTTCGGACAGGAACCCGTAGCCCGGATGGACTGCCTCCGCCCCGGTCTGCTTGGCCGCCGCGATGATCTTGTCGGCAATCAGATAGCTCTGCGCGGCAGGCGACGGGCCGATGTGTACCGCCTCATCCGCCATCTGCACAAACGGCGCGCGGGCATCGGCATCGGAATAGACCGCGACGGTCTGGATACCCATCCGCCGCGCCGTCTTGATGATCCGGCAAGCAATTTCGCCACGGTTGGCGATGAGGATTTTTTTGAACATCAGTTGTATTCCGATAACGCTTTGAGTTCTTCAGTTCGGGCTCGAGTAACTCTCGCCAGGCAGGTCGATTCAACAGTCGGTTGCATTGAGCCGCCTTCGTAGGCCACCGCCTCCGCATTGCATTGCTTTTCGCGATAAACGAGCCATGCGCGCTGGGCTTCAAGCAAGGACCCAAAGTCAGTTTGGCCGCTAAACTGCCTCGGTTCACGATCAAAGGTTCGCTCGATCCGTGACCAAGTCTGGTTCAATTCGATGTCACTTTCCAAATAGTCCCGGTACGAGCAAATGTTCATGTCCAACTGTGTCTTAGGTCCGTCGCAGTGAGCTTCCGGGATTTGCTCAACCGACTGTCGTAACTCACATTTGTCGCGCAAAACGGCACCCTTCAATGTCCGGCAGTCGGACGTAGTTGCAGATGCAAGCAAGGCGAGCAGAATAAATCCAGCCATTACCCCTACCCCTCCACCGGCGGCATATTGTGCCCCAGCAGGCGCAGCATATCCGCCGCGCATTCGACCACGTTCGAGCCCGGCCCATAGATCCCCTGAACCCCGGCCTCACGCAGGAAATCATAGTCCTGCGGCGGGATTACGCCGCCGGCGACGACTTTGATGTCGGGGCGGCCGGCTTCGCGCAGCAGCCGGATCAGTTCGGGGATCAGGGTCTTGTGGCCCGCCGCCAGTGAGGACGCGCCGATCGCGTCGACTTCCTTTTCCAGCGCCATTGCCAGCGTTTCCTGCGGGGTCTGGAACAGCGGGCTGCTAGTCACGTCAAAGCCCATGTCGGTGAAGGCGCTGGCGATCACATTGGCGCCGCGATCGTGGCCGTCCTGGCCCATCTTGGCCACCAAGAGCCGCGGCGTGCGGCCCAGGCGGCGGGTGACGGCGGCAACGCCTTCGATCACCTGCGCCCAGCGTTTGTCAAATTCGTAGGCGCTGCCGTAAACCCCCGTGACCGGGACCGGCTGGGTGGCATAGCGCCCGAACACCACTTCCATCGCGTCGGAGATTTCGCCAAGCGTGGCGCGGGCGCGGGCGGCATCGACGGCGAGGGCGAGCAGGTTATTCCCCATAGTCGAGGCCAGCGCGGAGCCTTCGACAGGCTCAGGCTGAGCGGGGTTGGTGGTTGCGGCATTCCCAAGACCCGCTCGTGCTGAGCCTGTCGAAGCACCGCCACTGCCCTCGCCTCCCGCGCGAGCACCCTCGGTCAATGCCTTCAGCGCGGCGCGGCAGTTCGCCTCATCGCGCCTGGCCCGGGTCGCTTTCAGCCGCGCGATCTGCGCATCGCGGACCGCGTGGTTGTCGATGCTCAGCGTATCGAGGTGCGCTTCTTCGGATAGCCGGTACTTGTTGACCCCGACGATAACGTCCTCGCCCTTGTCCACGCGCGCCTGCTTGGCGGCGGCGGCTTCCTCGATCCGCTGCTTGGGCATTCCGGTGGCGACCGCTTTCGTCATGCCGCCCAGCGCATCGACTTCGGCGATCATCGCCCAGGCCTGATCGACCAGTTCCGCCGTCAGCGCCTCAACATAGTACGACCCGCCCAGCGGATCGACCACGCGGGTGATCCCGCTTTCCTCGGCCAG
>JANMHL010000179.1:0-3117 GCA_031375125.1 Novosphingobium sp.
TAGCCGACGAAATGTCGCAGTATTTCATTGATATGTGCGGTGCTTTGGATGTGTCTTATGATGTATTCCAGCGCACAACAGAGCCGCGCCACCATCTAGCCAGCCAAGAACTGTGGCGGCGGATGGAAGCGGCGGGTGACCTGTACCTTGATCGCTATGAAGGCTGGTACTCGGTCCGCGACGAAGCCTATTACGATGAAAGCGAGCTGGTGGCCGGGGAGGGGGGCGACAAGCTGTCTCCCCAAGGCACCCCAGTCGAATGGACGGTTGAGGAAAGCTGGTTCTTCCGCCTGTCCAAATATGCTGAGCCATTGCTGAAGCTCTATGCCGAGCAGCCCAATTTCCTGCGGCCGGACAGCCGGCGCAATGAAATCCTGCGGTTTGTCGAAGGCGGCCTGCGCGATTTGTCGGTCAGCCGGACCAGCTTTGACTGGGGGGTCAAAGTTCCCGGCAGCGATGGTCACGTCATGTATGTGTGGGTCGATGCACTGACCAACTATCTGACCGGTCTAGGTTTTCCGGACGAGAGCGGCGATTTTGCCAAGTACTGGCCAGCCAACCTGCACCTGATCGGCAAAGACATCACCCGGTTCCACACGATCTACTGGCCGGCCTTCCTGATGAGCGCCGGGATCGCGTTGCCCAAACAGGTGTTCAGCCACGGATTCCTGCTCAACCGCGGGGTCAAGGAATCTAAATCACTCGGCAATGTCACCGATCCGATCGCCTTGGCTGATCAGTATGGCGTCGACGTCCTGCGCTACTTCCTGATGCGGGAAGTTGCCTTCGGACAGGATGGCAGCTATTCACCTGAAGCTATTGTTTTACGTGGAAATGCAGAGCTTGCTAACAGCTTCGGAAACCTGGCCCAGCGCACGCTTTCCCAAATCTTCAAAAATTGTGACGGTTATCTTCCGGCGATTTCGGACCACACTGCCGAGGATCTTGAACTATTCGCAACGGTTAGCGAGGCCGTCAGCATACGCTTGCCCGAAAGTTTCGAGGCTTTGGAGTTCTCGGTTGGTCTTGAACACTGGATGGCGGCAATCTTTGCTTGTAACCAGTATGTCGACACACAGGCCCCCTGGACCTTGCGCAAGACCGATCCGGCCCGGATGCAGACTGTTCTCGCGACTCTTTATATCACCATTGCGCAATTGGCGGTGGCGGTGATCCCGGTCATGCCAGCCAGCGCGGGAAAACTGCTGGATCAGATGGGGATTGCGCCAGAACTGCGGACGTACGAGGCGGTTCAATCGCACTGGTACTCGCCACTGGCCGAAGCTGATTTTCGTTTGGAGCAACCAGTCGGGATTTTCCCCCGGCTCGAACTGCCTGCGACAGAGCCAGCCTAATGCTGATCGATTCGCATTGTCACCTTGAATACAAGGGCCTGGTCGAGGATCAGTCAGGGGTACTGGCGCGGGCGCGCGAAGCTGGGGTGGGGGGTTTCCTCTCGATCTCGACCCGCCAGCGTGAGTGGGATCAGGTGATCGCCACGGCGGAGCGCGAGAGCGATGTCTGGGCCAGCGTCGGGATCCACCCGCACGAAGCCGATGGCCATGCTGACCTTGGTGAAGCTGCGCTGCTGGCAGCGGCGGCGCATCCCAAAGTGATTGCAATCGGTGAGACGGGCCTCGACTATTACTACGATCACTCCGACCGCGAGACGCAAAAGGCGCTGTTCCGGCGGCATATTTCGGTTGCGCGTCAAACCGGTTTGCCGATCATCATCCACACCCGCGATGCCGAAGCCGATACGGCGGCAATCCTGACCGAGGAAATGGAGCAAGGGGCGTTTCCTGCCTTGATCCACTGCTTCACCGCATCGGCAGATTTTGCCCGGATCGTGCTTGATCTGGGGCTGACAATCTCGCTGTCAGGAATCGTCACATTCAAGAATGCCAGGGACTTGCAAGCGATAGCTGCGGACCTACCCGAAGACCGGATACTGGTGGAAACCGACACGCCGTTCCTCGCGCCGATCCCGCATCGCGGGCGGGTCTGTGAACCGGCTTTCACCGCTGATACTGCGCGGTTTGTGGCCGAATTGCGGGGTCAAACGCCCGAGCAACTGGCCGAAATCACCACCCGCAACTTCTTCAAGCTGTTTGGAAAAGCCGCGTGAAGGTGACCGTTCTGGGTTGCGGCACAAGCACCGGCGTGCCGCGGATTGGCAACGATTGGGGGGTGTGCGATCCCGAAGAACCGCGCAACCGCCGCAGCCGGGTATCCGTTATTATTGAAAGCGAGGAAGGCAGCCGGTTGCTGGTCGATACCTCGCCAGATCTGCGCAATCAGTTTCTGGCCAACCAGATCGATCGGATTGACGCGGTATTCTGGACCCACGATCATGCTGATCATGCCCACGGTGTCGATGACTTGCGGGTGCTGCGCTATGGTCGCGCTGGGCCGATTCCGGCCTATGGCAATGAAGAGACCGCGCGGCGGATGCGGCAGCGGTTTGGCTATGTCTTTTCAAACCAGGACGGCTATCCTAACATTCTGACGCTCGAAACGCTGGGCCAAGTGCGGATGTGTGCCGGGATCGGTGTGCGGCATTGCCCGATGCCGCATGGTTCGATGGACAGTACCGCGTTCCGGTTTGATGCAGACGGAAAATCAATCGGTTACGCGGTAGACTTCAATGCGATTACGCGCGGAATGATTGATCTGTTAACCGGCGTCGATGTACTGGTGGTTGATTGTCTGCGCCGCGAACCGCATCCGACCCATTCGCATCTGGCGCAGTCGCTGGAACTGGTTGAAGCGGTTCGCGCGGGCACCGGCGTGTTGACGCACCTTGATAAGTCGCTGGACTATCGGGCGCTGTCCGCCGAAGTTCCGCCGCACGTGCTGGTTGGATACGATGGGCTGGAGATTGTCGCATGATGGCTTCAACAACACCGATGTTCGTCGTTTCATCTTTGGCCTGTCTGGTGCTGGCGTTTTACGCCTTCCGCAGCGACGCCGATGCGGCGGGTCATGGGCCAAAGCCGAAGCTGATAATGGTGGCTCTCTGGGCGGGTTTGATCGCCGGACTGACGTTGCTGATTGGCTTGTTCCGCCCGTAAGCAGGCAGGCTTGGTGCAGGTCCAATTTAACATAATATATATT
>JANMHL010000223.1:0-4530 GCA_031375125.1 Novosphingobium sp.
GAACCCGCTCCTTGCTTTCGTTCACCGCTTTATCGGGCAGGCCGACTACGTTGAACCGCGGCAGGCCGGGCGCAATTTGGCACTGCACCTCAATGGCGCGCGCCTCCAGCCCCAAATAGGCCACCGTTTGAACCAGCGCGACCAAGTAATGCCCCCAATTGGATCGTTGCGAATACTTGGGTGATGGCGGGTTGTTTTGGGCTTGTCGAGCGATAGCGCCCGAAGTGGAGCCAAATGGGGCCGCGCAAGAAATTGCGGTAACCCATTTTTAACCTGCCCCATTGGCATTCCGGCAACAGGCCAGGCCCGATAAGCTGGCCATGCGCCACTTTGTCATCCTGTTGCTCTCGCTGTTCGCCATGGCCATGCCGGTCCATGCCGAAGATGTCGTGGTATATGAGGTGATCGAGCAAACGGTCGAAGTGACCGAATATGTCGATGAAGGCGGATCGGAGCGGTTTGTCGGCGTCGCGCCAGTCGCGATCCCGCAGGGGATTGCCCGGTTCGGCCCGTTCCGCGTGCTAGATCCCGCCCGCGCCGCAATGGTTGACAGCACCGACAGCGCCAGCCCGGCGCAGTTTCAGGCGATGATGGCGGCCTATCCCGGCATTTCGATGATCGAGATGATCGAAGTGCCCGGCACCGAAGACGACCGCGCCAATCTGAAGCTAGGCCGGCTGATTCGCGCGCGCGGCCTGACCACTTATGTGCCTGCCGGCGGATCGGTCCGTTCGGGCGGGGTTGAGCTGTTTCTGGCCGGAAAGGTGCGGATCGCCGAACCCGGCGCTGAATTCGCGGTCCACGCCTGGGCCGACGAGGACGGGCGCGAGGCGACTGATTATGCCGATAGCGCGCCGGAAAACCGCGCCTATGTCGATTACTATGTCGAAATGGGCATGCCCGCGACGCAGGCTCGCTCGTTTTATGCCATGACCAACTCGGTCCCCAATGGCGATGCCAAGTGGCTGACTGGCGCAGATATGGGCAAGTGGGTGGCGCTGGACTGAATTCGGTTCACCCAAAGAACCAAAGATGTCTCGATCGCCGCAGGCCTTAAGCAGGGCAAAAATCGCTGCCTGAAACAACGAAATCGAACAGGAGATGGCTTCGCCGAATTCTCGGCTTTTTTGGTTCTTCGGGTGAACCATTCAAACCCAACGCCTGCCCGAATCCCTTGACTCACCTGCACACCCCTAGTAACGGCGCGCGTCTGACCGGGCTCTGTCCTGACAAACCAAAAGTTTTCCGAGGTTTTTTGAAATGAAGCGCACCTTCCAGCCTAGCAACCTTGTTCGCGCTCGCCGTCATGGCTTTCGCACCCGTTCGGCCACTGTTGGCGGCCGCAAGGTTCTTGCCAACCGCCGTGCGCGTGGCCGCAAGAAGCTGTCTGCCTGAGCGGCAGCATGATGATTTCGGTCCTCTCCAAGCGGGCCGACTTCCTAAGCGCTAACCGGGGCTTGCGGATCGCACGTCCCGGTTTTGTGTTGCTGGTGAACCCCAACGCTGCTGAGCGAGTGCGCTTTGGCATCACCGTTACCAAGAAGATCGGCAACGCGGTGGTCCGCAACCGGATGAAACGCCGGTTCCGGGAACTGCTGCGCGAGGCCTTGCCGATCAGCGGATTGCCCGCCCACGATCACGTGCTGATTGGCCGCGAAGGCGGGGTCGAGCGCGATTTCGGAAAACTGCGTGAGGAACTGGCTATGGCGCTGTCGCGCGCCGCCGAAGGCAAAGGCGATCCGCCGCGCCGTAAACCGGGTCCGCGGCGCTGAAACGCCTGCTAATCCTCATCGCGCGCGGTTGGCAGCTTGGCCCTTCGCGGGTCTTGCCGCCGTCGTGCCGCTATGCCCCATCGTGTTCGCAATATGCGATCGAGGCGCTAGAAAAGCATGGCGCGATTAGGGGTGGCTGGCTGGCGGCGAAGCGGCTATTGCGCTGCCATCCGTGGGGTGGGCACGGCTATGATCCGGTGCCTTGATCGGCGCCGATCACTCCCCATCTGAATGTAACCGAATTTTCGAAAGCAGGGGCCAGCCCAAGTGGATAATCAGAACACGCGCAACATGGTCCTGGCCGGGGTCCTGACCATGGTCATCCTGCTCGGCTGGGACATGGCGATGCGGTATTTTTACCCCGGCGCAGGCAAGCCGCAGCAGGTTGCAACCGCCAGCACTTCGGCCTCACCGGGCGCCTCCCTGCCGGTTGCAGCCGGTTCCGACGCGCCGAAATCAGCTGAGAAGCACACCCGCGAAGGCGGATTGACCAATCCCGCAGACATCGCCGCCGAAGCGCGCGATCTGAAAACCGCATTGGCCGGACCGGGCCGCGTCATGATCGAAGCACCGGGCCTGACCGGCTCGATCAACCTGACCGGCGGCCTGCTGGATGATCTTTCCACCAAACGCCACACCGCCGCGCTCGATCCAGCGCAGGGGCTGCAGCGGATCTATTCGCCCGCCGGAACCCCGGCTCAGCAATATGCCCAGTTCGGCTGGACCAGCGGCGATGGCGGCGTGCCGATTTCCCTGCCGAACGCTCAAACGGTCTGGACCGCTCCGGCTGGCGTCAAACTGACCCCGCAGACCCCGGTAACGCTCAGCTGGGACAATGGCGGCGGGCAGACCTTTACGCTGACCTATGCAATCGACGCCAACTATATGCTGACCATCAGCCAGGGTGTCAGCAATGCCGGTCCGGCGCCAATTGCGGTCAAGCCGGTGGCCCAACTCAACCGCACTGACAAGACCGCCGCGCTCGACAGTTTCAACGTCCACGCCGGACCGTTTGGGGCCTTCGATGGCGTCGTCTCGTTCAGCAACAATTACAGCGATGTGGACAAAGCCGGGACCGTCGCCAATCCGGCAAATCCAACCTGGATCGGCTTTACCGATATCTATTGGATGAGCACCCTGATCCCCGAAAAAGCTGGGGCCAGCAGCGATTTCCGCAGTCTGGGCAAGGGTATTTTCATCGCCAACCTGTTCTATCCGCAGGCCGCGATCGCGCCGGGCCAACAGGTCAACCGCGTCACCAAACTGTTCGCCGGGGCCAAAGAAACCAACGTGCTGGACGCCTATGAGGCCAGCGGGATAACCAATTTCAGCCTGGCAATCGACTGGGGCTGGTTCCGCTGGTTTGAAAAGCCGCTGTTCTGGCTGCTGAAGAGCCTGTTCGCTGCGGTGGGCAACTTTGGCGCGGCGATCATGCTGATGACGCTGATCGTGCGCACCGTGATGTTCCCGATCGCGCAAAAGCAGTTCGCCAGCATGGCCGCGATGAAGGCGATCCAGCCCAAGATGAAGGCGCTTCAGGATCGCTACAAGGACGACAAGCCAAAGCAGCAGCAGGAAGTGATGGCGCTGTACAAGGCCGAAGGGGTCAATCCGCTGGCGGGTTGCCTGCCGATCTTCCTGCAGATCCCGGTGTTCTTCGCGCTCTACAAGGTGCTGATCCTCGGCGTCGAAATGCGCCACCAGCCGTTCGCGCTGTGGATCAAGGATCTGTCGGCACCTGATCCGGCGCATATCCTAAACCTGTTCGGCCTGCTGCCGTTCGCCGTGCCTGCTTTCCTCGCGATCGGGGTGCTGGCGCTGCTGCTGGGGATTACGATGTACCTCCAGTTCAAGCTCAACCCAGCGCAGATGGACCCGGTCCAGCAACAGATCTTTGCGTTCATGCCGTGGATGATGATGTTCATTATGGCACCGTTCGCCGCCGGACTGCTGCTCTACTGGATTACCTCAAACGTGCTGACCATCGCTCAGCAGGCCTACCTCTATTCCCGCCATCCGCAGCTAAAAGTGCAGGCGGATAAGGATGTGGTGGACCACAAACACGCCAAGGCGCGCGGTAAGTGACCCATGTCTGACGAAGAAGACTATACCGAAGCCGCCCGGAAGCTCTTTTCCGGCCGCGTCGAGTTTCTCAAGAGCGCGCCTTCGCTCAATTTCCTGCCCGATCCCGAGGCACCGGAAATAGCCTTTGCCGGGCGGTCCAACGTCGGCAAAAGCTCGCTGCTCAACGCGGTGACGGGCCGCAAATCGATCGCCCGCGCCTCGGTCACGCCGGGGCGGACGCAGGAACTGAACTTCTTTGAGGTGGGCGAGCCGACCAAGCTGCGACTGGTCGATATGCCGGGCTATGGCTATGCCAAGGCCCCGCTGAAAGTAGTCGAAAACTGGCGCCGCCTGATCCGCGATTTCCTGCGCGGACGGCAAGTGCTGAAACGCACGCTGGTGCTGATCGACGCCCGCCATGGGGTCAAAGACGTTGACCGCGAAATGCTCAAGATGCTGGACGAAGCAGCAGTCGGCTACCGCATCGTCCTGACCAAGGCCGACAAGATCAAGGCTAGCGAATTGGCCGAAGTGGTCGCTGCGACTGAAATCGAAGCGCGCAAGCACTCCGCGGCCTATCCCGTGATCCACGTCACCAGTTCGGAAAAAGGCATGGGCATTGCCGAACTGCGCGCCGCCATTCTGGGCGACGCGCTGATTTGATCAAGTCAGCGTCAAGCCGTTCGCGCCGGGC
>JANMHL010000295.1:0-2890 GCA_031375125.1 Novosphingobium sp.
GTTTCCCACATCCGACGGTCTTTTTCCGGCCAAGGCCGGGCCGGTGCGGCGCGGGCGGTTTCCAGCACGGCGAGCAGGCGGCCACGAATCTTCGGAATATCGGGGACGAATTCCTGCGCTTTCGGGTGAGGAATGCGGTTATTCCCATCACCAAACAAGCTGCCTTGTCCGTTGCCGAACAGATCAGTCATCGCCGCTTTCCACCTCGTCTGCCTGCGGTGCCGGAAAACCCAGCGCTGCACGGGTCACTGTCTTGACCAGAGTGGCCTCCAAGACAAGATCGGCCTCGCCGAACCAATGGATAAGTTCGTGGATACGTGCGGCAACATCGCGCAATTCGGTCTTGAGTTCGTCGCTGAAGGGCAAGCCCTTGCGGCCATCGATCCAGCGCGGCAGGACGCGATAGCCGCTGACCGAGAATGACCAGACCGCTTCGGGCAGGCCGGTGAAGGCCGTCACAGCCTTGCCGTCTTCTTTCCACAGTGTGAGTGCGCCATCGTTGTATGCAATCTCCGCGATTACCGCGCCGGTATCGGTATCGGTGGCCAGCTTGCAAAACGCCTTGGGGCGGAATGCGGCAGCGGGATCGCGCTGAAACGCTTCCAGCCCGCGAACTTCGCGGCCGATTTCCGCCGCACGGGCGAAGACCGCCGGATCGGCGGGGAAGGGGATGTGCGGGAAGGTATCTTCCAGGTCTTCGGCGAAGCGGTTGGTGTAGCTGGTCGCCGAGAGCAGGCAGAGGATCGCGTCGAAAATGTCCTCCGGCGTCTGCGCGCCGCCGTAAGCTTCGGCGAGCGCAGCGACGAGGACGGGGTTGAGGTTATGCGCGTCTGGTCCGGCGCGGCGGTCGTAGAGCGGGAAAGCGTAGCCGCCGTTGCTGCCTTTGATCGAGTGATAGTCTGGCAGCAATCCGTGACACCAAATGCCTGGGCCAGCGCCTGTGTTGGATTTGAGCGAATAGAGAGTTAGGTTTTCGCGGCCCCAGATTGCTTGCAAGGTAGGGCGTTGGCGATCGAGGACGGAGTCACGAAGGATCAAGTGCCGACGATCAAGGGGGCGATAGGCTGCAGATTGGATTGGGTTGCGAGAGAATTTCTTCGGATCCTTCTTATGTTCTTCACGCCAATGTGCTAAATCTCCAGCAGCAGTGATCCAAGGTCTTAAACTAGTTTGGTTGAAAACCTCAGGTACGTTGAGCGGATTGTTCAGCATCTGGTTTATTCGTTCCTCAAGTATCGCTTCTTGTGTCGAGTAGACGTATCGGTCACGCTTCGACTGGATGCCAAGAGAGCTTTCTTGAAATGCCTCGCGCAGGGAGAGCCACTCTCCATTCTCGAACGGACTGGGTCTCCAGTCATCAAGCAACTCTCGGTTTATCGCAACTGCGTCTGGAAGCTGGCCCTCGCCCGCGCCGCCGACAAGCCAATCCAGCTTGCCCCGCCGCGCAAACAGTCCCTGCTTCCAACAGTCAGTATAGACCACTTCGGCCAGCGCACCTTCTTCCTTGCTGCCATCTGCAATTGCTAGCGTTATCGCAGTGCCGACCGTAATATTAAACACCCCTTGGTCCCGCTCCACATCGCCGCGCGGACCTGCATTCACGTCCCCGCGCAGATCGATCACTTCGATGCGATCGAACTTCTCGCGCATCATCTTGCGCAGCCCGGCATAGGGCCAACCAGTCAGGAACTTTCGATTAGAAATAAACGCGATCACGCCCTTCTGCGGGGCATTGCCCGCTTCAAACAGTTTCCAGATCGCCCAACGCCAGAACGCCACCGAAAATTCGGGGAATGTGTTTAGTTGCCCACCTCGTCCGGCATCCCGCACCGGACGTTTCAGATCGTCCCATAGACCATCCATCCAGCGCCCAATCAGCGTCTCGTTCTCGCCTTCGGCCAGCCGTTTGTAAGGCGGGTTGCCGATAATCGCGAGGATCGACTGTTCGGTCTTGATCCGGTTGGCTTCGCGGCGCTCCTCGTCGATTGGGATGCCCTGAATGCCTAGTTGGCCAATTGCCGTAAGCGCACCAGGTTCAGCCAGCGTGTCGGCCAAGTATACCCCCAGCCGGGGCAGTTTGACCGCCTGCGGCTCGTCCTCGTCATCGTCCGCCGGACGATAGCGCAGGGCATGGTGCAGCCGGTAATGCGCCACTGCATAAGGCCCGACCAGCAGCTCGAAGCCGAACATCCGCCCGGCCAGAGTACGCAGCGCTGCCGAAGCGGCCTTGCCGCCTTCGTCTGCCATCACCTGATCGCGCACCCGTTCAGCCACGCCCAGCAGGAAAGTGCCGGTACCGGTGGCGGGATCGAGAATCCTCACGTTGGGATCACGCAAGCCCTTGGTGCCTAGATTGTCCCGCAACGCTCGATCCAGCGCGCCGGTCATGTAGCGCACGACTTCAATCGGGGTGTAGTAAACGCCGTATTTTTCGCGCGCTGCGGGATCGAAGATCGCGAGGAAATCCTCGTAGAAGTAGAGGATCGGATCGCGGCCATCCTTTTGCAGGGCAAGGATTTCGGGGGCAAAGCAGTTGACGCAGTCACGCATCACTTCAAAGCCGATACCGATCTCTTCGGTTACGCGCTGATCACTCAGGACTTCGAGCGCGGCTTTAAGCAAGGGATGCTCGTCCGGCATCTGCTTCCAGGCATCTTCGCCAACCGGCTGGCCGGTCGCTTCGCGCACCAGCAGCAATCCGAATGCCAGGGTCTGGGCAAAGGCAGAGGCGAACAGGGCATCGAAATCGGCAGCCGGATAGCCTCCAGCTTCGGGATGGGCATAAAGCACATTGCGGAACGTGCTGCGCACCATCATCAGCGGATCGGCATCTTTGCCCTCCTGATGAAGTTGGCCGATCCGTTCCTGCACCGCGCTGCGCACCAGCCGG
>JANMHL010000308.1:0-7429 GCA_031375125.1 Novosphingobium sp.
CAGCGCCGACGCCAATTGCCGAGAACGTTCGCGCACTTCGGCCAGTTGGGCGATCGCTGCAGCATCTGCGGCGCTCACCGAACCCGCACAGGGAACCTCAAAGCCCATGCCATACAGCACATATTGCTGGCTGGCGGCAGCGAAAACCTCGTCGATTTGCGGAAAATCCCAGGCCGAAGGCGGCTGGTCACGCCACAGCAACAGGTTCTCGGCCAGCTGATCGGGAATGGTCGCAGGATCGTGCTGCGCCAGCCAATACGGCTCTGTCCGGCGGCTGAGGACATAGTGGAGCTTGAGGAATTCGACGATCCGGTCCCAGCGATACCGGAACAGCGTATTGAACCGGCGCGCATGGATATCCATTGCCGCCCGGTTCGCGGGAAAGTTTTCGGTCAGCGCCCGCAGCGACAGTTCGATCAAGACGATCGCGGATGCTTCCAACGGTTCGATGAAACCGGCCGACAACCCGATCGCAAGGCAGTTGCCCTGCCAGAAGCGCGCCCGGTGTCCGGTTTTGAACGCAAGTTTGCGCGGTGAAAGATCGGCCGCGCGGGTGCCCGGCAGGGCCCGGGAGATATGATCGGTCAGGATCTGCAAAGCCGCGTCATCGGACAAAAAGTCTGATGAATAGACGCACCCGATTCCGCGGCGGGTCGGCAGGGCGATATCCCACAGCCAGCCAGCCTGATGCGCCGTGGCAACCGTTTGCGACGCAATCGGGCTGCCTGGCGCAACGGGAATTTGCACAGCCAGCGCCCGGTTATTGAACGAGACATCGGATCGATCGATCCAATCGGCCTTGCAGTGCCCGCCGATCAGCAGTGCAGCTTGGCCGCTGCAATCGATGAACAGGTCAGCCACCAGGGTCCGGCCATCGTCAAGCACCAGATTGGCAATATCGCCATTCTGAGCGGCGCCAACCGAAACAACCGTAGCCGCGATCCGGATCACACCCAGCCGTTCGGTGGCATGATCGGTCAGCAGAGCTGCAAACTTTCCGGCGTCTAGATGATAGCCATAATTCAGCGCGCCGGCGTAATCCGGCATGGCGCGCTGTCTGGGGGCGAGGTTACGGGTGCACGCGGCGGCCTGCGGGGTCATGGCCTCGGCAAACGCAAGATTGGCAGCACCCCCCTGCCACGCCGCCAGCTTTGGCCCGATCCCGCCAACTGGCGGCGAGGTAAAGGGATGGAGGTAGGTGTCGTCCGCAGCGCCGGTCACCCAGCCATCAAAACGCGATCCCTGCTTGAACGAGGCATCACAGGCCCGCAGGAACTCAGCCTCGGCAATCCCGATCGTGCTGAGTGTTTCGCGCATGGTGGGCCAGGTCCCCTCGCCCACTCCGATTGTCGGAATATCGGGCGATTCAACCAGTGTTATTGAAAGGTCGGGCCGGCGCGCCGCCAACAAGCAGGCGGCCAGCCAGCCAGCCGTGCCGCCACCTACTATCGCAACTGCTCTGGTCGGACTGCTCATCGCGCAAGCTCTATCCCGGTTTTAGCTGGCCCAAAAGCGGATTGAGAGCCGCACCGCAAAGCAGCGCGACTCTCAATCGATCGGCCAGAATTGTTCAAGCCATTATCGTCAGAAGCTGATCCGGACCCCTGCAGCGTAGCGGGCATAGCCCGGCGCCGCGAAGAATACTGCCCGGTCATTGCGGCGCGTTCCCTTGCGATCGCTATTCAGGACGTTGATCCCTTCGACGAAGACCGAGACACCGGCCTTGAATTCATAGCTCGCGCTAAGGTCAAGCTGGCCATAGGATTCGACGTAGTAAGGATCGCGGTCATAACCGGCGAGGAACTTGGCGCGCCAGTTGTAGGCAGCACGCGCTTGCAGACCATTCTTGTCGTAGAACAGCACCGCGTTGGCGCTGTCGCTGACACCAGATACCGCGAACTGATCGACCGTCCATGGCAGCGTGTTGTCAAAGGCAGTGTCGCTGTTCACGAAGGTATAGTTCAGAATTACGCCAAACCCAGTGTCCCAGAAGTTATGCTGGACCGCAAACTCCCAGCCCCAAAGCTTCGCTCCCTGGTTGCTGTTGACCGACTGCTGATAGGTAAAGACCACATCAGGATCAGCCGCCTTGCCCAGGATGCCACCCGTCACGGGATCGATCAGGCTCGGGAAGTTCGTCGCGATATAGGTTCGGATATCGGCGTAGCTGACGTTACCAGCTGTCCGAGCCGCCTGAACTTCGACGCTTGCGGACGGGTCATTCAGACCAAACAACGGCGTTTGAGTCGTCGCGTTGGTGATGAAGTTGCTGACTTTCTTGTGGAAGAAGCCAACCGACACATAGCTTCCCTTGCCGTAATACCATTCCGCCGACAAATCGACGTTCTTGGACTTGTACGGGAACAGCGAGGGATTACCCGAATTGGCTTGGCTACCACCAGCGCCCACGCGCAGCGGCTGGCTGACCACCACTGCGCCCATGCTGGCATAGTCAGGCCGGGTGATCGTGTGGCTGTACGACGCCCGCAGGACAACATTGCTGAATGGCTTCAGGCTCAGGTCGATTGCTGGCAACCAGTTTTCATATTTCCCGTTCGAGGTGCTGAACGAACCAGGAGGGGAGATGAGGCTGATTTCATTGGTGGACACCCAGACCGTCCCGGTGGGGTTCGGCGCGAGTGTGGACGATTCAATCTTGGTTTCTTCATAGCGCAAACCAAGCCGCAGCGTGCCTTCCGCGTCACCAAGGGTGAAGCGATGGAGCGTCTGGACATACGGAGAGATTGACTCTTCCTTGATCCGGCGATCCGTCGTGTAGGCCGCAAGGCACGTGCCGGCGACCTGAGCCGAGGCACAGATGTTGAGCCGATTCTGCAGCAGCTGGATCAAGCGGGTGGTGTCGATCCGGAAATAGGTCGGGATGATGTTTGGACTGTTGCTGCCGTCCATTCCCGCCAGATCGGCTGGCAGGTCGCGCGCGATGAACAGATCATCGGGCGTGTCGGCAGCGGAAAGCGTTCCACCCCAAGTATCGTTCTGGATCGTACCAAACGCCGTGCGGACCTTGTTTTCGGTATAGGTGGCGCCAAAATCAAGCGTTTCGATGAAAGAAGAATTGAAATCAAACCCGCCGCGCAGTGCGATTTCGTTGATTTCGTCCTTCATGTACTGGTTCGTGAAAGCGTTGCCGGCTGGACGAATGTTCGCCGGAATTGCTTCATAGCCAGGGAAATTGGTCACCGAGATAACCGGCATGTCGGTGGTGTTGTCCAACCGCTGGTCCTTGACCCCGTAAACCGCCGTGCCGACTGCAATGCTGCTGCCATACGGCGAGGTCGGCTTTGATTCCGCAGTCGAGTGGTGCGCGTCGAGTTCGAGACGCAGGCCGCCTGGGCCCTTCCACTTGATGTTCCCACCGAGCGAGTGATTGGTGCTGCGGTTAGCGGCGACGCTACCCGTGATAGCAAGATCCTTGCCCGGTCCGCCGAACTGGTCGGCATAGAAATTGGCACCGGCCGCAGGACCATCGGTCCAGCTGCTGACAGTGTTGCCATGATCGAACCAGATGCCGATGCTGTTGCGGCTGCTGTCAAACTTGTTCTGCGAGAACACGTAATCGAGCGAGATATCGAGGGTATCCGTTGGCCGGATTTGCACGACCGCCTGACCGTTGATCCGGACGCGGTGGAAATCGTAAAAGTCATAGGCCGCGTTCTGAGGCACCTGATAAACATCGGTGGGCCCAGGACGGTTTTGAATGTTGGCGTAACGCGGGTCACCCACCTGAGCGAGCGAACCCCAGTTGTTTTCCGCACCGGTGTAACCGGGACGCCAGTTTTCAGCGAAAAATTGCGCCTGGCTGGCCTTGCGGTCCTGATAGGATCCGGCGATCAGAATGCCAATCCGGTCATCGGCAAAAGTCTTGCTGATAACTCCCGAAAATTCCGGGGTCAGGTCCGAACCTTCAAACAGCGAAGTATCGGTGACCACTTTGGCCGACAGGCTGCCCTTGAAGCCGGGGCGATCGAGCGGGCGCGGCAACTTGATGTTGATCACCGAGCCGATGCCGCCAGTCGGCAGCGAGGCGCGGCCCGACTTGTAGACCTCAACCCCGGCGACACCTTCAGCCGCGAGGTTGGCGAAATCGAAACTGCGGCTCGAGAAGCCCTGACCAATGAACGAGGTCGGCATCTGGCGGCCATTGACAACCACTAGGTTGAAGGCTGGCCCAAAGCCACGAACGGTAACGGTCGATCCCTCGCCGCTGGAGCGATCGATCGACACGCCGGTGATCCGCTGCAGCGATTCGGCCAGATTGGTGTCAGGGAACTTGCCGATGTCTTCAGCCGAAATCGCATCGACCACGCCGATTGCGTTGCGCTTGATATCGGCTGCATCGCGAAGGCTCGCACGGATCCCGGTGACGATAATTTCGTCGCCCGCGGCCTCATCAGCAGCGGCGGCTTCCTGAGCCATGGCTGGCTGCGCGGCAATTGCCATCGCGACAACAGAAGCACCGAACATCATCCGTCCGAGCATAGGCGTGCGCTTACCCTTCATCACCGATTCTCTCCCCTGAAATGCTTGCGAAATCGCAGACATTTTCGTTATTGTGAACGTTCACCTAAATGATAACGTTCACTTGGTCAAGCCGGTTATGCCCGCCCGGCCGCCTAGGCTGCGGCCTCTTCGAGCGCTTCACTGGCGTTCAGCCAGGCAAGTTCAGCCGCAGCAATCGCTTGTTGCACTTCGGCCCGGTGCTTCATCAGATCGGTCATGGTCAGCTTGGCCAGATCGGCTGAGGCCGTGGCCGGATCGAACATCGCCAGATCGACCTTGCTGAGCGACGACGTGAGCCGTTCCAGTTCGGCCTCGGCCTGCTTGGCGTGGACCCGCAACACTTTGTCACGTTCGCGCGCTTCGGCCGCGGCGCGGCGCTGTTCCTTCTTGTTGACGCCGGGCTTACCGCCGCCGCTGCCCGATGCTGCGACCGGATCTTTGGCCAGCACGAAGGCGATATAATCCTCGATCGAGCCGTCAAAATCCTTGGCCTGTCCCTGATCCACCAGCACCAACCGGTCGGCAGTCATTTCCAGCATATGGCGATCGTGGCTGACGATCACCACCGCGCCCGAATAGGTGTTGAGCGCCTGAATCAGCGCCTCACGGGCGTCGACATCAAGGTGGTTGGTCGGTTCATCCAGGATCAGCAGGTGCGGCGCATCGCGGGTAATCAGCGCCAAGGCCAGCCGCGCCTTTTCGCCGCCTGATAGCCTGCCAACCTCGGTCGTCGCCTTGGGCCCGGAAAAGCCGAACCGGCCAAGCTGGCCGCGCACGGCCCCTGGGCTGGCGCCCTTCATCAGCTGGGTCATATGTTGCAGAGGGGTTTCGCTGCGGTCGAGCTCCTCAACCTGATACTGCGTGAAATAACCGACCCGCATCTTGGCTGTGGTGGTCATTGTGCCGTCCATTGGCGCCAATTGCCCAGCCAGCAGCCGCGCCAGCGTGGTCTTGCCGTTGCCGTTGCGGCCGAGCAGCGCGATCCGGTCTTCGGGATCAATCCGCAAGTTGAGCCGGCTCAGCACCGCCACATCGCCATAGCCGACCGCCGTCTGATCGAGCGTGATCAGCGGCGGGCGCAATTCGTCTGGCCCCGGGAAATCAAAGCTGAGCGAAGGATCGTCGATCAGTTCGGCAATCGGCTGCATCCGGGCCAAAGCCTTGGCCCGCGACTGCGCCTGCTTGGCGGTCGAGGCGCGGGCCGAATTGCGCGCGACATAATCCTGCAAGCGATCGCGTTCGGCCTGCTGCTTGACCCGGGCCGAGGCAATCTGGGCCTGCCGTTCGGCGCGCTGGCGTTCAAACGCATCATAGCCGCCGGGATAAAGCGTCAGCTTGCCGCCGCTCAGGTGGAGGATGTGATCGACCACGTTGTTGAGGAAATCACGCTCATGGCTGACCAGCAGGATCGTCGCGGGGTAGCTCTTGAGGAAATCCTCCAGCCACAGCACCGCTTCCAGATCGAGGTGGTTCGACGGTTCATCGAGCAGCAGCAGATCGGGCTGCGAGAACAGCAACGAAGCCAGCGCCACCCGCATCCGCCAGCCGCCGGAAAAACTTTCGAGGCTGCGATGCTGCGCATCTTCATCGAACCCCAGCCCGACCAGAATCCGCGCGGCGCGGGCCGGAGCCGAATGTGCGTCAATCGCGATCAAGCGCTCGTGCACTTCGCCCAGCCGGTGCGGATCGTGGTTGCTCTCGCTTTCCGCCATCAGCGCGGCGCGTTCAGTGTCGGCCGCCAGCACGGTTTCAAACGGGGTCGCGTCTCCGCCGGGGGCCTCCTGCGCGAGATAGCCCAGACGGCTGCCGCGCGGCATGTCGATCGAGCCGCCATCGGCCTCCAGCGCGCCGGTGATAACCTTGATCAGCGTGGTTTTCCCTGCGCCATTGCGCCCGATCAGTCCGATCCGTCCGCGCGGCGGCAGCTTGGCGGTGGCGCCATCGATGATCGTGCGGCCGCCCAGCCGGACGGTGACATCGCTCAATCCTAACATCTAACTATCCTCTAAAGGCAATGCTGCCTGGTCAAATTGCGCCCCAACGTGGGCTTCACCGCGCTGCGCGGCGAGGTATTCCTGACGGTGCCGCTCGCGATAGCGGCTCCGCTGAGCCTCGCTGCGCTCGCCGTGACAGGCCGCGCAGCTCGCCCCTTCTTCAAACAAGGGTGAGGCGCGATCTTCATCGCTGACCGGACGGCGGCAAGCCCGGCACAGGCCGTAATGGCCCTGCACCAGCCCATGGCCAACGGTCACCCGCTCATCGAACACAAAACATTCGCCCTGCCACAAGCTCTGCTCGGCTGGGACTTCTTCGAGGTATTTGAGGATCCCGCCCTGCAAGTGATAGACCGCTTCGATCCCCTCGGCCTTGAGGAACGCAGTCGATTTTTCGCAGCGGATCCCGCCGGTGCAGAACATTGCCACTTTGGGCGGCGTCCCCGCCCCCAGCAAAGCCGCGCGCTGGGCCCGGAACCAGGCCGGGAAATCGCGAAAGCTGGCAGTGCCGGGATCAATCGCCCCAGCAAAAGTGCCGACCGCCACTTCGTAATCGTTGCGGGTGTCGATCAGGATCGTGCCGGGATCGGAAATCAGCGCGTTCCAATCCTGCGGCGTGACATAGTGGCCGGCATCGCAGAGCGGGTCGATATCAGGCTGGCCCATGGTCACAATCTCGGGCTTGATCCGCACTTTCATTCGGTGGAACGGCAGCTCCTGCGCGGCGGAGTATTTGACCTCTAACGCGGCGCAGCCGGGCAGGCTGCGGATCTGCGCGGTAACGGCGGCAATTCCCGCTTCGGTCCCGGCAATCGTCCCGTTGATCCCTTCGCGCGCCAGCAACAATGTGCCTTTTACCGCTTTCAACCGGCACAGGTTGGCCAGCGGCGCGCTCAGCACCGCCGGATCGTCAA
>JANMHL010000314.1:0-9923 GCA_031375125.1 Novosphingobium sp.
TACCGGCTCGATGTTCGGCTTGATGACAAGCTCGAGGGGCTTGGGCTGCTGTCGGACGATACCATCGCCCGCGAACGCCGGACTTTGCGCGCGCGTTATCAGTTGGTCGATCTGGCGACGGGCGAAATCGTGCTTGATGCCACCGCCGGATCCGATGCCGGGATCGACGTGGTATCGTCGGAATATGCCACCATCGCGGCGGAAAATACCGCGCTCGAAAACCTGACCAAGCAGGTGGCCGACCGGATCGTCACCCGGATCGCTCTGACCCTGCGCAACGGCATCAAGTGAAAGCGACGCAAAAGGATTTCAAGGCCGCCGCCCCCCGCGCGGCCCGAGAAGCCCGCGTGTTCTTTTTCTGCGGCCCGGATGAAGCCGGGGCCAACGACGCGGCCCATACCATCGCTGGGCTGCTGGCCGATCCGGGCGAACGGATCGAGCTTTCAGGCGCAGACCTCAAACGCGATCCGGTCCGGTTGGGGGACGAAGCGCGCTCAACCTCGCTATTTGGCGAAACTCGCCACATCTGGGTCCGCGCGGCTGGGGACGAGGCGCACGATGCGGTGAACATTCTGCTGGACGGCGGCGTCGCAGGCTGCCCGGTGCTAATCGTAGCGACCAGCGCAACCGACAAATCGCGCACCGCCAAATTGCTCGCCACGCGCCCCGATGCGCTGGTGGCGATGTTCTGGCCGCCAGACTTGCGCAGCGTCGCCGAATCAGTGCGGCAGATGGCCGGGCCCGCTGGCCTGCGGCTGTCGGGCGATCTGGCCGATCGGATCGCCCGGGCGGCCTCGCTCGATACGCGGCTAGCGCAGTCCGAAGTGACCAAGCTGGCGCTCTATCTGGATGCCAGCACCGAATCGCCCAAGACCGCCGACGCCGAGGCGCTCGCTGCAATCGGGGCCAAGACCGAGGATGATGGGTTCTCCGCACTGGTCAGCGCTGTGCTGGGCGGAGACAGCGGCAAGCTGAGCCATGAGCTGCGCCGGATGCACGAATTGGGGCTCAATCCGGTCGGGCTGCTGCTGGCCTTTGAACGCCGCGCGGCGCAACTGGTGCAGCTGTCCGCCCGGATGGGGCCGCGCGGCAATGTCCGCCAGTTTATCGAGGCCGAAGCCAGTGCACGCCGGGTATTCTACAAGGAATCGCGCGACCTGATCGAACAGCTGACCCGCTGGCGGGGGCGCAAATTGTCGCGGTTGACCAGCAAACTGATCGAGCTGCACCGCGCGCTGCTCGGCAACAGCCAGAACGCCGAACTGCTGCTGGCGCAGGGGCTGGCCGAAATTACCCGGGCTGCCGCCCAGCGCAATTAGTCCCGGTACTCTGCCTGTCGCGCGATTGCGGGTTGTTACCTAGCGCGAACTTGGCCATTGTCGCCTAAATCCCGAACGGGACAAGTTGGGCTCGCAAACAACCATAATGACAGTTCTGACAGCAGAGAGCACAGGCGCGGTCAGCGCCCTGACTGCGCAAGTGCCGTTCCGGCCGATGCGGTCGCTCGTCCAGCGCCGGCTGCAATGCTACTTTGCCCTGATCCTCGGCGATATGGCGGCGCTGTTTGGCGGGTTTACCGGCTCAGGCTACCTCTATCTGGGTTGGCATGGGGTGGAACAGGCGGCGGTTCTAGCCCAATTGGTCCTGCCGATTTTCCTGACCGTGGGGCTCTATAATGGCGCCTACTCGCTTGGCGCCTTGCAAAATGCGCGCAGCGGCGCGGTGCGGGCCATCGCGGCGCTGTGCATTTCGGCCAGCGCAGTGGTGTTTATCGCGTTCTACACCAAATCGAGTGCCGAATTTTCCCGTTTGCTGTTCACTGCCGGTGTGTTGTTCACGGGTTTCACTCTGGTCTGGACCCGGGCCCAGATGCGCAGCTTTGTCTCGGCTCGCTGCGGCGATTCGGTAATCAACGAACTGGTGATCGATGATGGCGGGCCCAGCATCACGCTGCCGCGCACCCAGGTGGCCAATGCTCAGCTGCTGGGGCTGAACCCTGAGCTCGACAATCCGCAAGCGCTCAACCGGATCGGTCAGCTGCTGGTCGCCTGCGACCGGGTCATTATCAGCTGCCCGCCCGAACGTCGCCTTGCTTGGGCAACGATCCTGAAGGGCGCGAACATTGAAGGCGAAGTGGTCGACGATACCGTCTCCAGCCTCGGCGCCCACGGTGCACGGATTGCGGCGGGGCACGGACTCCTGCGGGTATCGGTCGGCCCATTGGGGCTGCGCGCTCGCGCCACGAAGCGTCTGTTCGATGTGTTCGCGGCCGCAGCAGGGCTGATTGTGCTCAGTCCGGTCTTGCTGCTCACCACACTCGCAATCTTGATCGAAGACGGCAGCCCGGTACTGTTCGTCCAACGCCGAGTTGGTCGCGGTAATCGTTTCTTTTCCATGTACAAATTCCGCTCTATGCGTCACAATTTCAGCGATCCCGAAGGCGCCAACTCCACTCTGCGCGATGATCACCGGGTCACCCGGGTCGGGGCCTTCATCCGCCGCACCAGCATCGATGAATTGCCGCAACTGCTCAATGTAATGAGCGGCAACATGGCAATCGTCGGTCCTCGCCCACACGCGTTGGGTTCGCAGGCTGGTGAGAAGCTGTTCTGGGAGGTCGACGACCGCTATTGGACCCGCCATGCGCTGAAGCCTGGGCTGACTGGATTGGCGCAAATCCGCGGATTTCGCGGGGCGACTGACACCGAGGACGACCTTTCAGACCGGGTGAGTGCGGATCTTGAATATCTCGATGGCTGGTCGTTATGGCGTGATATCCAAATCGTTCTCGGCACCCTCAGGGTGCTCGTTCATGACCGAGCCTATTGAAAAGTAACGGGAAGCGCGGCTTTGGCTAGTCGGATCCATGCGCCGGACAACCCTGCGACAAAGGTGAACGCCATGTTAACTCGCGGATTTAAGCGGATTTTGCGTTTTCAGGGGGTAGACTGGTAACCATCTCTATGGTAACTCCCCTATGTAATCTGCTCGGAGAAAAACAAAGTGACGTCGCAATTTATCGCAACTGCAGCATCGGTCGCCCTGCTCGGCGCTGGCTTTTCTTCGGTAGACGGAACCCGCTCGGCGGAAGCCCTGCCAATGAACTCGGTTAGCATGAACCAGGGTTTGGCGGATGGCCCGGCCCGCGTTGACGTGATTCGTTCCGGCCCAAGCGGTACGGCCAAGATCACCCGCACCGTACTGACTGATGGCACGACCGTTTGCACCGTCACTACTGGCCCCAAGGACACCAACGGCGCTGCCGAAGATATCGTCAAGAACCTGCTGCGCGATCGATCGTGCACTGGCGCTCCGGCTCCGGGCCGCCCGATTGCTGAAGCGGCCACGGGCGCTGGTGGCGGCGGTGCTGGTGGCGTAGTCATTCCGGTGCTGATCGGCACCGTGGGCGCAGCCGGTCTGGCTGTGGCAATGGGTAGCGACAGCAAGGGCTAAGCCCTTTCGCATTTGATTTCAGCCGATAGATTGAGCCCCGGCGCGAGCGATTCGCGCCGGGAGCGTTTGGCTGTATTCTTGCCAGACCGCTATTTGGGGGCAACAATGACAGTGCAGGCAGGCATTCCCGGAATGGATCGGGCTGCGCTGATCGCTGCGGCGTTGCTGGCGCTAACGTTGGTGCTGGGCGGTGGCGGATCACCGGCGCCGCTGCTGGAAATTGCACTGCAAGGCGGTGTGGCGTTGGCCGCTTTGACGATATTGATCGCCGCTCCCGCTACAATCCAGCAAATTCCAACCGCAGCCTGGCGGATTGCCGCGCTGGTCGTGATCATTCCGCTGGTTCAGTTGATCCCGTTGCCGCCGAGCTGGTGGCAGGCACTGCCCGGCCGCGCTGCGCAACTGGCGGCGCTGGAATTGTCCGGACCGGCCGATGGCTGGCGGGCCCTGACACTGTCATCCAGCCGCACCTTGGCGAGCCTGCTTGCAGCGCTATCGGCCATGCTGTGCCTGGTCTTGGCTGCGGCGCTTGACCGGCGCGGCCGCTACCGGCTGATGGCCACCGTGGCCGGGTTCGGGGTCCTCTCGTTGCTGGTCGGCGCCGCGCAGTTATCTGGCGGCGCGGGCAACCCATTCCGGTTCTTTGATCGCGAACAGATTTTCCTGACCGCGTTTCAGGCCAATCACAACAGCACCGCCGATCTGCTGCTGGCGGCGATGCTGGCGCTGGCCGCGTGGGCCCGGCACTGGCTAGATCGCGGGACAGTCCAGCCGTCTGGATGGCAGCTGGCTGCCGCAGTGATTGTTGCCGACGGCGTGATGATCCTTGCGCTGGTGCTGGCCGGATCGCGGGCTGGAATTGCCCTGCTGCCGATTGCGCTGGTGTTCCAATATCTGATCCTGCAGCCCGATGCCCGGTTCAACTGGGCCAAGGCCGGTCTGAGTGCGATCGGCACGCTGGCGCTTGGCATCGCAGCCTTCTTTGTGCTGCGCCATAACCGAGCGATCGAAGCAATTGCCGGACGGTTCGATTTTACCGGCGAGTTCCGTGTCGAGCTGTGGCGCGATTCGCTTTATGCGCTGGGGCAATATTGGCCCGCAGGATCTGGCCAAGGCACGTTTGTGCCGGTCATGATGGCGGTCGAGCGGCTCGAAGTGGTTGACCCCACCTTGCCCAACCGCGCCCACAACGATTACCTCGAGCTGCTGATCGGCGCCGGATTGCCGGGCGCACTGGTAATCGCCGCAGTCGGCGTGCTGGTGCTCCACGCAATCTGGCGCGCGCTGCGCCAACCGCCAGCCGGTTCACGCAGTCAGGTGCTGTTTGCCACTGGCACGTTGGTGATCATGGCAGTGCACTCGCTGGTTGATTACCCGCTGCGTTCCATGGCATTGGCGGCGCTTACCGCAACAGCGGTGGGCCTGTTGATACCGGGCCGAACAATCGAACCGAATGATACAACCAAGGGGTCGCATCCGTGAACATTGCATGGCGTTGGCTGCTGCTGGCACTGGTCGGATTGACTCTGAGCGGATGCGGGCGCTCGCTGCAATCCGCAGGTCTGCCCACCGGGGCGGCGGCCTATGCCATTGCCCCACCAGCTGACGCGGCGGCGGCGCCGCAAGCCTACCGGATCGGGCCAGGCGATTCGATCAGCGTTTCGGTGTTTCAGGAACCCGACCTGTCGAACGACAAGCTGCAGGTTGACGATGTCGGCCGGATCCAGCTGCCGTTGGCGGGCGATATTCTGGCGGCCGGACTGACCGCACCGGAACTGTCCGCCGTTATCGCCGAACGGCTTGGCCGGGACTTTATCCGACATCCACAAGTGGTGGTGAGCGTGGTTTCGACCCGCGAACAGACCGTTGCGGTCGAAGGCGAAGTCAAGATGCCGGGGGTCTATAAGGTCAGCCCCAGCGATACGCTGCTATCCGCGGTGGCCCGCGCGCAAAGCCCAACCAATGTTGCCCGGCTGGATGAAGTGATCGTGTTCCGCACCGTCAACGGTCGCCGAATGGGCGCCCGATTTGATCTGGGCCAGATCCGCTCTGGCCAAGCTGCCGATCCGCAAATCCTCGGCGGCGATGTGATTGTCGTCGGGTTCTCGTCGCTCAAGGGCGTCTATCGCGATATCCTTCAGGCAGCGCCGCTGCTCAATGTCTTTACCCAGTTCTGAAGATTGGCAGTTTGATGGCAACTCCACCCGCCGAAACCGGCCCGCAAATCCCGTCGCAAGCGGCCGTCACGCTTAATCATCTGGATGACGACGACATCTTCGGTGATGGCAAAAAGCCAGGTTTCGACATCCGCTTTGTGATCGCGGCGGTGCGTGCCAACCTGGTTGTCATCATCGCGATCATTGCGGCCGCGCTGGCCCTGGCGCTGACTGTGACGCTGCTGGACACCAAGCGCTACATCGCCTCCGCCTCGGTCCAGATCAACGATCAATCGAAGAACGTGCTGGGCGATGTTGAAGATACCAGCAGCCAGGTCAACAATTCGTGGGACACTGAACGGTTCCTGCAAACCCAGGTAGAACTGTTCAAAAGCCGCGCCTTGGCGATGCGGGTGATCAAGAAACTGCACCTTGAAGGCAATGGCCGGTTCTATGAACAGATGGGGATCCCCGCCCCATCAGCTGAAACCCCGCCCAACACGGTCCGCGAGCTGACCATCGGGCTGGTCCGGGGCAATATGGAGATCCGGTTGCCGCGCAATTCGCGGATCGCCACGGTTAGTTTTGAAAGCACCGATCCGGCGCTGTCGGCGCTGGTTGCCAACGCTTATTCCGAAGAATTCATTCAAGCGTCGCTGCAACAGCGCTATGACAGTTCGGCCTATGCCCGCGATTTCGTCGCCAACCAGTTGACCGAAGCCAAGTCGAAACTTGAACAATCCGAGCGCAGTCTCAACGCCTATGCCCGTCAGGCTGGCTTGATCCGGACGCGCAACGCCGGACCTGCCACCGGACCCGAAGGCGGCGATGCCGGATCCGGTGCCTCCAGCGTTACCACCGCCAGCCTGTTGCAACTCAATGCCGCAGCATCGCAAGCCCGCGCCAACCGGATCGGCGCTGAAAGCAAGCTAAGCTCGATCGGGCGGACCTCGCTGCTCAGCAACCGCGAGGCGATGAGCAACCCAGTGGTCCAGCAGCTGTTCACCCAGCGCGCCGAGATTGAAGCCAAGCTGCAGGATGAGCTGACCCGCCATCTTGAGGGCCATCCCAGTGTTCGCCAATTGCGGGCGCAGTTAAAAACAATCGACGCCCAGTTGAACATCGCCGCCAACAATCTGCGCAGTTCCGCCAGTGCCGAATACCAGGCCGCGCTCAGTACCGAACGGCAATTGGAAGCACAGGTCAACGCGCTTAAGTCGGCGACCTTGGCCGAACAGGACCGTTCGGTTGAATACAATTTGCTGGCGCGCGAAGCCGATACCAACCGCGCGCTCTATGATGGCCTGTTGCAACGCTACAAGGAGTTGAACGCCTCGGCCGGGATCAGCAACAGCAACATCGCGATTGTCGATCGCGCCGAAGCGCCGCTATCGCATTCGTCACCGAACCTGCTTAAGAACCTGGCCTATGCCTTGCTGATCGGGCTCGGCCTAGCCGCCGTGACGACCTTCCTGCGCAACCAGTTTGACGATACCGTACGGGTGCCCGAAGATGTCGAGCACAAGCTGGAACTGCCGCTGCTGGGAGTTATTCCGCGCTCACGCGAAACCGATCCGGACGAGGCACTGGCCGATCCAAAATCGCCCGTATCCGAAGGGTACAACTCGCTGCGCGGTTCGCTGCTCTATTCGACCAGCCACGGCCTGCCAAAATCGCTGCTGGTTACCAGCTCGCAGCCTTCGGAAGGCAAGACTACCACCAGCTATGCGATCGCGCAGGGCTTTGCCCGGATGGGCCGCAAAGTGCTGCTGGTCGATGTCGATCTGCGCCGCCCTTCGGTCCATCGGCGGCTCGACCTTGACAATGAAAAGGGCATGTCGACCCTGCTGACCAACCAGGACAGCGTCGAGCATGTGGTCAAACCATCGGGGCTTAAGAACCTGGATGTCATCACCTCGGGCCCGGTACCGCCCAGCCCGACCGAGTTGATCGCATCGGTGCGGATGGAAGAGCTGATCGAGGAATTGACTGCGCAGTATGACGTGGTCGTGTTCGATAGCCCGCCGATCTTGGGACTGGCAGATGCACCGCTGATTTCGGCGCTGGTTGAAGGGGTGATCTTCATCATCGAATCCGAACGCGCTCGGCGCGGTTCGCTCAAAGCCTCGCTGCGCCGCTTGCGGACAATGCGCCCGGTCATTCTGGGCGCAGTGCTGACGATGTTCGATCCAACAAAGCTGAGCCACGGTTATTCGGAATATTACGGTTACGACTATTATTCGTACGATTCGGCGAAGTCGAAAAAGAAACGGAAGCAGAAGGATTAACCAGCCCATGGCCCCAACCGTTTCTCGTTTGGCCATGCTGGGCGCCGTTGCGGCGTTTGCCGCGCTGGCGTTGGGCAACGGGCTGGACCGTGCGTCGGCGAAGAATCCCGGTCTGGCCCGCTATGTTCCGGGCTTTCTGGCCGCCGAGGCGCATCGCAGCGAAGCCGCCAAGGCGCTGTTGGCCGGGGACAAGCCGCTGGCGATTGCGGCAGCGCAGCGGGCGGTCGAGGCCGATCCGATCGACCCGCGTTCCACCGCTTTGCTGGGCGCGGCGCAACTGGCGACTAGACAGAACGCGCAGGCTGACCGCTCGTTCCGCGTCGCGGCCAGGTTTGGCTGGCGCGATCCGCTGACCCAGCTCTATTTCATGAACGCCGCGCTGAATGCCGGTCAGCTGCGGCTGGCGGCGCTGCGGCTGGACGCGGTACTGCGGCAGGCGCCTGATTTCCCGGTCCGTGACATGTTGCTGGCACAGTTTGAGGCGAGCCCACAAGGCCGCGCCGCGCTGGCCGAACGGTTGGCGCTACGCCCGGCCTGGACCCTGTCCTATCTGCAGCACGCGTCGATGCTGGAATTGCCAGCTTTGCGAGCCCGCGCAGAGGTGGTTGGCAGTCTTTCAGCCAATCCATGGGGCTGCGACGTGATTTATCCGCTGGTCGTGCGGCTGGTGCTGGCCGGCGGCCCGTTCGAAGCCCGGCAGCTGTGGCAGGCGCACTGCCCCGGCACGACGCCCGGAATCGCCGATCCGCACTTCACCGCCCTGCCGCGCAGCCGACCGCCCGTTCCGTTTGATTGGAACCTGGTTGGCAGCGGCGATGTTTCAGCCATGCCCGCCGCCCAGAGCCGGCCGGGCGCCAACGGATTGCTGGTCCGGGTTGGCGGGCCAACTGCGCAGCCGGTCGCCTGGCAGATGCTGGCGGTTCCGGCGGGCCGCTATCGGCTGCGCTGGACCGCGCAAGACAGCAGCGGCAAACCCGCAGCCGGCGTGCAGCTCTCGCTTTCCTGCACCTCGACGGGCCGCAACCCGGTTGAAGCGGCCGAACTGCCGGGCGGCAAGGGCCAGTTTGAAGCCATGGTCGCGATCGGCGACGCCTGCGCCGCTCCCTTCATCACCCTGTGGCTGGCGCCGGGGAGTGAGGAAGTGCGGTTTGACGATCTGGCGCTAAGCCAGCCCTGACTATTTCGCGAACAGCGCTTTGCGCGGTCCGAGGTAGCCGAACAGGTAAGCGCCGACTTTGCGCATCTGGATTTCTTCGGCGCCCTCGGTGATTCGATAGCGGCGGTGGTGGCGATAGATGTGTTCGAACGGCTTGTGCCGCGAATAACCGATCCCGCCGTGGACCTGCATTGCCCGGTCGGCCGCTTCGCAGACCAGCCGGTTGGCGTAGTAATTGCACATCGAGATTTTGTCAGAAAGCTGATGTTCCAGCTCTTTGTGCTCGATCTGATCCATTTCCCACGCCGTCTTGTAGATCATCGTGCGGAGCATTTCGCACTGGGTGGCCAGTTCAACCAACGGAAACTGGATCCCCTGATTGCGCGCCAGTTCCTGCCCAAACGGTTTGCGTTCCCGTGCATACTTGACTGATTCTTCAACGCAATAGGTCGCCGCGCCGAGCGATGATGCGGCCTGCCTGATGCGGTTTTGATGGACAAAGCTTTGCGCAATCGACAGCCCGCCATCGACCGGGCCCAGAACCGCCGATTCAGGCACCCAGCAGTTTTCAAAATGCATCCGCGGGTGATCGGTCGGCATATTGAAGGTCCACAGATATTCGTCGACCACCATGCCGGAGTTTTCGATCGGGACCAGCAGACAGGTGATCCCCTTGGCGTCACCATCCTTGCCGCTGGTTCGGCAGAAGGCGGCGCAGTGCGTGGCGTGATGCATCCCGGTGATCCACATCTTGCGGCCATCGATCCGCCAACCCGGCACGCCATCGCGCGTTTCGCGGACCGCGCGGGTTTCCATATGGGTTGCATCGGAACCATGATCGGGTTCGGTCAGGCCAAAGGCGACCCGGCG
>JANMHL010000349.1:0-4482 GCA_031375125.1 Novosphingobium sp.
CCGGCTGGCAGGAACATCCCGAGCCGGTCATTGATCGCCCCCAGATCGGTTTTGAGCGAGGGCCAGCGGTTCTGGCTGGTCGCGGCCAGTCCTTCATAAAGCTCGACCGCGGTAGCGCGCAGGTTAGGCGTATGGCGGCCCGGCCCGCGGCTGACCGAAACCAGCGCGTTGGGTTCTTCGCTCCCCGCGCCAAGCAGGCCGCGCGGCCGGTGATACTTGAACGAACGGCCAAATAGCATCACCCCATTGGCGAGCAGCGCCGAGGCCAACGTGTCCCCGGCAAACCCGTGGTACGTCACGCCATCGAAACTGAACCGGACCGGCTGACTGCGGTCGATCCGTCCACCCTGGTCAAGCCGGAACCCGCTCATCGGCGCGGCTCCCCGGCTTTGTAGGTCACTTCGAATTTGTCGCTCACAGTATCGCGCACGGCGTTGAAAAACCGCCCGCAGCCGTGCACATGCCGCCAGCGTTCGTGGTGGCGGCCGCGCGGATTGGACCGGATGAACAGGTAATGCTGCCACTCTTCGTCGCTGAGCGCCGCTGGATCGGCCGGGCGGACGATGTGCGCTTCACCGGCATAGGCAAATTCGATTTCGGCGCGCGGCTCGTCGCAATAAGGGCAGTGGATCAGCAGCATATCAGTGGGCCACGGCAGCCGCGGCCGCCTCATCAATCAACCGGCCGGTGCGAAACCGGTCAAGATTATAAGGCGCGTTGATCGGATGCGGTTCGTCCTTCGCCATCGTGTAGGCTAGCAAATCACCCGCGCCGGGGGTCGCCTTGAAGCCGCCGGTGCCCCAACCGCAATTGACATAAAGCCCCGGCACCGGGGTCTTGCCAAGGATCGGCGAGCGATCCGGCGTAACGTCAACGATCCCGCCCCAAGTCCGCAACATCCGCATCCGCCGAAAAATCGGGAAGATCTCGCAGATAGCCGCAAGGGTGTGCTCGACGATATGCAGCGCGCCGCGCTGCGAATAGCTGACGTATTGATCGGTGCCTGCCCCGATCACCAGTTCGCCCTTATCCGATTGGCTCATGTAGGCATGGACCGTGTTGGACATGACCACGCACGGAAACACCGGCTTGACCGGTTCTGAGACGAGCGCCTGAAGCGGATAGCTTTCGAGCGGAAAGTCGAGCCCGGCCATCTGCATGATGACCGAGCTGTGCCCCGCCGCCGATACGCCGACCCGCTTTGAGGCGATGAAGCCGCGTGTCGTCTCAACCCCTTCGACCGCGCCATCGGCACCGCGGCGGATCCCGGTGACGGCGCAGTTCTGGATGATATCGACGCCCAGAGCCGCTGCGGCGCGGGCATAGCCCCAGGCAACCGTATCATGGCGCGCGGTGCCGCCGCGCCGCTGTAACGCCGCGCCCAGCACGGGATGGCGAGCGTTTGGTGAAATGCTGAGCGGCGGGCAGTATTCCTTGGCCTGTTCTGCGGTGAGCCATTCGTTGTCGACGCCGTTCAACCGGTTGGCATGAATGTGGCGCTTGAAGCTCTGCACATCGTGGACATTATGCGCCAGCATCATCACGCCGCGCTTGGAATACATGGTGTTGTAGTTCAGTTCCTGGCTCAGTCCGTCCCACAGTTTGAGCGCGTGATCGTAAAGATGGGCGCTCTCATCATAGAGGTAGTTTGAACGGATGATGGTGGTGTTGCGCCCGGTGTTGCCGCCGCCCAGCCAGCCTTTTTCGATCACCGCGACATTGGTGATCCCGTATTTCTTGGCCAGATAATAGGCCGCGCCCAGCCCGTGCCCGCCGGCACCGACGATGATCGCATCATAGGCCGGCTTCGGGCTGGCATCGGGCCATTGCTCGGGCCAGTCCTGATGCCCGCCGAGCGCTTTGGCGAACAGGCTGAAAGCACTGAACCGGGTCATGCGCGCACCTGATCCAGCGCAGCGCGGGCACGTGCCACATAGAAATCCTTGAAATCCTCGACCAGCTTCTCCTCGACTGCATACGGCCCCTGGCGGTAGCCAGCGGTCGCGATCCCGCGGTGATTGAGCTGTGAAAAGCGGCTGTCCTGGTCGTTCGTCGCGCGCCACAGCGCGGCGATGCGATCTGGGTGGTAATCCACGCCTTCGACCGCGTCTTCGTGGACCAGCCAGCTGGTGCGCAGCAGGGTCTGCCCAGCTGACATCGGGGTGAGCGAGAAGGTCACGACATGGTCGCAACAAAAATGGTGCCAGCTGTTGGGCTGGGTCCAGACCGACAGGCTGGAGTTCTCGGGCTGGGTGAACGGCCCGAGCAGTTTTTCGCAAACCAGCCTTCCGTCGATCGACTGTGTCACTGCGCCGTTCGCCAACGGCAGCCGCGCCAGCCGGTGCCACCAGCCATCTGGAAACTCGATCAGCTCACGGAAAATGCCCATGTCCTGCCACTCAGCGCGCTTGGCCTCGACCATTGCGTCGAAAGCCTGATCATGGACCAGATCGCTTGTCCCGTCTTCGGGCAGACCTTTGCCAAAGCCGTAAGTGCCAAGCACGCTGATCAATTCCGGATGCCCGGCATCGCAGTGATAGCACTCGCGATTGTTTTCCATCACGAGCTTCCAGTTGGCGTCTTCGATCAGGTTGTCCTGCACCGCGACCTTGCATTTTTCGAGGTCGTAGATCGCGATCTGGTCGATGATATCAGCCTTGACCCGGTCAATCGGTGGCGGATTGTCGGCCATGCAGATGAATATTAGCCCGCCGATATTTTCGAGCGCGACTGGCGTGAGGCCGTGGTCAGCCTTGTCAAAGTCCGCCGCCATGCTGCGGGCGGCCAGCAGCTTTCCGTCAAGGCCATAGGTCCACTGGTGATACGGGCACATCAGCCGCGCGGCGCGCCCACGCTGCTGCTCGCAGATGCGCGAGCCGCGGTGCCGGCACGAATTCCAGAACGCCCGCACTTGGCCATCACGTCCGCGCACAATGATGATCGAATTGCTGCCCAATTCGAAAACGAAATAATCGCCTGCTTGCTTCACATGGGCGACAGTGCAGGCATAGAGCCAGACCGACTTGAGCATGACATCGGCATCGAACTGGAACGCCGCGTCGCTGACATAGAGCGGACCGGGCAGGGTATGGCCGGGGCGATCCTGGTTCAGCAATTGGGCGATCGGGGCAAAGCGCGACATCGGGCTAACTCCGCAGCGCAAGGTTGTCCGGATCAAACGGCGAATCGGCAATCACGATTGCCTTGTGCCGCTGCCCCAGAATAGCCACTTCAAGCTCGCTGCCCGGTTCGCCCAGCCGGGGCGCGATCATGGCCAACGCCAGGCTCTTGCCGCAGCGCCAGCCATAGCCGCCCGAGGTCACCCGCCCGACCAGCTCCTCGCCCAGATAGATCGGTTCAGAGCCGCGCGCGTCAGCGTCGGTGACCCCTAGGACTTCCAGAGTTACCAGCCGGTTCGCCAGCCCCTGTTCGCGCCAGGCCAGCAGCGCCTCCTTGCCGACGAACCCCGGCTTCTTGAGGCTGATGAAGCGATCCAGCCCGGTTTCATGCGCCGAGTATTCAACCGAAAGTTCGCGCGGGATCAGCTTGTAGCTTTTTTCCAGCGCCATCGCGGTCATCGCCCGGATCCCGAATGGCTTGATATCGAACGCTGCGCCAGCTTCCATCAGCTTGTCGAAGATGTAGTTCTGCAGCTCGATCGGGTGATGAATTTCCCAGCCAAGTTCGCCAATGAAGTTGACCCGCAGCGCATCGACCTGTGCCGCGCCGAGGCTGATCCGTTGCCCGGTCAGCCAGGGAAACGCTGCGTTCGAAAGGTCGGCATCGGTCAGCTTGGCCAGAACATCGCGGCTGCGCGGCCCAGCCACAACCAGCACGCCCATTGCCGTCGTCAGGCGCTCCATCCGAACCGAGCCATCGTGCGGCAGCGCCTTGCGCAGATAGTCGTGATCGTGCCGTTCATAGGCGCCGGCCGAAACGAGGTAATAGCGCTGCGGGGCGATCTTGTAGACGGTGAATTCGGCCCGCACCCCGCCTTTGGCGGTCAGCAGATACGACAGCGAAACCCGGCCGACTTTTTTGGGCACCGCATTGGTCAACAGGCCGTCGAGCCAAGCCTCTGCGCCGGGGCCAGATATCTCGCACTTGGCGAAAGCGCTCATGTCCTGCAGCCCGACCTTCTCGTGCACGTGGCGGCATTCGTTGCCGACATGATCGAAATAGTTGGAGCGGCGGAACGACCACTTTTCGCGGATTGGCTCATCACCATCCTGAGCGGGATGGTTGTGATTGAGCAGGACGTCGGCGCGGCCAAGATCGGCTTCGGTCATGGCATAGCCCGGCGGCGCAAACCAGTTGGGGCGTTCCCATCCGAACACCGAACCGAACACTGCGCCGAGATCTTTCATCCTGTCATAACACGGGGTGCGCCGCAGCGCGCGGCCAGCCTCGCGCTCTTCATCGGGGTAGTGCACGGTGAAGACCTTGGCATAGGCTTCCTCGTTTTTCTCGATCAGAAATCCG
>JANMHL010000365.1:0-4145 GCA_031375125.1 Novosphingobium sp.
GCCTTTTCGCGCGGACAACCGGCCAAAGGCGCACATCTCGCTGATGATCTGGAGCGGATCGTTGCGCTGCACGGCGCCGAAACATTCGCAGCCGTGATAGTCGAACCGATGGCTGGCTCAACCGGCGTGCTGATTCCGCCGCAGGGCTATCTTGAACGGCTGCGCGAGATTTGTGACCGTCATAGGATCGTCCTGATCTTTGACGAAGTGATCACCGCCTATGGCCGTCTTGGCGGAGCGACCGCCTCTGAAGTGCTCGGCGTAACGCCAGACATCATCACGATGGCCAAAGGCCTCACCAATGCCGCCGTTCCGATGGGCGCGGTGGCAGTGCGCAATGAAATCCATGACACGATCGTCAATGGCGCTGCCGACGGGATCGAGCTGTTCCACGGTTACACCTATTCCGGCCACCCGCTGGCTGCCGCTGCGGGGATCGCCACGCTCGATCTCTACCGCGACGAAGGTCTGTTCCAGCGCGCCGCCGATCTGGCGCCCTATTGGGAAGATGCCGTTCACTCGTTGAAGGGCAAACGCCACGTGATCGACGTCCGCAATCTGGGGATCGTTGCCGGGATCGAACTCGAACCACGTCCGGGAGCCCCGACCAAGCGGGCGATGGAGCTGTTTCACAAGGCCTTTGACAGCGGCCTGCTGGTGCGGGTGACCGGCGATATCATCGCACTGTCCCCACCGTTGATTCTGGAAAAGACCCATATCGACGAAATGGTCGGTCGGATCGGGGACTTGCTGGAAGTGCTGGACTGACCGGTGGCGAGCGAAGCTGAGCTGCTGGCCGCGCTGGACCGCGCAGGCATCGTCTGGACGTGTGAAGAACACGAACCGGTCTTCACTGTGGAGGCCAGCGCGCGGCTCCACGCTGAAATTCCCGGCTTCCACACCAAGAACCTGTTTCTCAAAGATGGCGCCGGACAGTTCTGGGTGGTCAGCGCCCCGCATGACGCAGCGGTCAATCTGAAAGCGCTGCCCGCAGCGATCGGATCGAAGAAGGTCAGTTTTGGCAAAGCTGAGGATATGGAGCGGTTGATCGGGGTTTCGCCCGGGTCGGTCACGCCATTGGCGGCGATCAGCGACACCGTCTGCGCCGTCCGGTTCGTGATCGATCAGCGGCTGGCTGAAGCTGCGCGGGTCAATGTCCACCCTCTGCGCAATACCGCGACGCTGGGCCTGTCAGGACCGGCGCTGGTGCAGTTTCTGACGGTTACCGGGCATGATCCGGTGGTCGCTCTGCTCCCTGATCGGCAGCCAGAACCCAGCGCAGCTTAACCGGCTTCGCCCAGCCCCGGCGCGCGCTTCGGCTCCCAGGTCTCTCCCGCAAATCGGATCGCCGGGGCGATCAGATGCGCGCCGTCATGCTGGGTCCACAGCCCGCGCTCGGCAACATGCGGCTGATCGAGTGCTTCACGGAAATCGAGCACTGGCGAGAACGCCACGTCCTTGTCGGCAAACCAACTGACCCATTCATCGCGGCTGCGGGTCAGGAACGTCTCGCGCAGAAAAGCGATCAGTTCGGTCTGTTCGCCCGCTGGCCGATCGGCGAGCGGATAGAGGTCCATCCGGTTAAGCGCCGCGAGCAGGTTGGCCGCAAATTTGAGCTCGCGCCCGCCCAGCACAACGTGTTTGCCGTCCTTAGTGGTGTAGACTTGATAGAATCCCGCCCCGCCGAGCGAACGCTGACTTTCAGAGCGCGGCGCCGCGCCGCCTGCAATTGCGCTGCCGGCGGTATGGACGCACCACGGCAGCAAGCTGTCAAACATCGCGCAGTCGATATAGTCGCCCCGGCCGCTCTCCCGCGCGGCATAAAGCGCCATCAGTGTGGCCGACAGCGCGGTCAGCCCGGCAGCCATATCTGACGCCGCCACTCCCGGCACCACCGGCGCGCCATCGGGGCCATCGTTGACCGACATGAACCCGGCCAGCGCCTGCACCGCCATATCGTGGGCCGGATGGTGCGAGAGTTCGCCCTCCTGCCCAAAGGCCGAGATCGAGCAGTAAACGATCCGGGGATTGCGCGCCGAAACGGCGGCATAGTCGAACCCCAGCCGCGCCATCACGCCGGGACGAAAACCTTCGACGAATACATCAGCGCTCTCGATCAGCTGCCACAAGTGCGCTTTGCCCGCTGTGCTTTTGAGATCGAGCACGACCGAGTGCTTGCCGCGATTGAGGTTGCGGAACCAGACCGATTGCCCAGCTTCATAGGGCGCCTGTTCGCGCGCTGGATCGCCCGCCGGAGCTTCGATCTTGCAGACCTCAGCCCCTTGATCGGCCATCATCATGGTCATCATCGGACCCGGCAAGAATACGGTCAGATCAATGACTTTGACACCACTAAGCTTGCCCATTCAGCCCGCCTCTGCTTCGGAACCGACCGCTGTGCGCAGCAGGCCACGGAAGATTTCGCTGGGGGTGCAGTTGCCTTGCAGCACATCATAAACGTCGCGGCTGATCGGCATCAAAACCCCATGCTGTTCGGCCAATGCCATCACCGTCGGCGCGCTTTTGACCCCTTCGGCGACCATATGCATCGAGGCGATGATATCATCGAGCTTTCGCCCCTTGCCCAGTTCCACCCCGACACTGCGGTTGCGGCTGAGCGGGCTGGTGCAGGTTGCGATCAGATCGCCCATTCCGGTCAGCCCGGCAAAAGTTTCGGCCTTGCCGCCCATCGCAACGCCCAGCCGGGTCATTTCGGACAAGCCCCGGGTGATCAGAGCAGAGCGGGTATTGTCCCCCGCCCCTTGCCCATCGCCCATGCCCACAGCGATCGCGATGATGTTTTTCAGCACGCCGCCCAGCTCGCAGCCGATCAGGTCGGTGTTGGTATAAACCCGGAACAGCCCCGAATGGAACAGCGACTGCAAGCGCCGCAGGATGATTTCATCTTCCATCGATATCACGCTGGCGGCAGCTTGCCCGCCCAGGATTTCACGCGCCAGGTTCGGCCCGGTCAGCACCCCGACCGGATGGCCGGGCAGGCATTCGACCACCAGTTCGGTCATCCGTTTGCCGGTGCTCAGCTCAAGCCCCTTGGTCAGGCTGAGCACAGGCACCCACGGCCGGATATGCTTTGCCACTTCCTCCAGCACCGGGCGAAAGCTGCTGGATGGAACGCCCATCACAATCACATCGGCCTGCGCCACCACTTCGCCCAGATCAGCGCTGGCCCGCAACGTGGTGGGCAGCGTCAGATCGGGCAAATACCGGCTGTTGCAGTGGTTGGTATTGATGTCATCGACCGTGGCGCCATCGCGGGCCCACAGCATTACCGGGGCGTTGCGGGTCGCCAACGCAGCCACAGTGGTCCCCCAGCTGCCCCCGCCCAATAGTCCGATCTTGAGTGTCATGCCATGCCTCCCCCCGCCAACTTGGCGCGGAGATCAGTGCTTGGCAAGGAAGGCCAGATGGCGCTGGGCAACTTCGGCTGGTTTTTCGATCATCGGAACGTGGCCGATATCCTCAAATATCACCAGTTCGCTGCCCACAATCCCGGCGTGCTGAACTTCGGCGCAGCTGACGTGGATCAGTTGATCGTGACGGCCCCAGATGATCTGGGTCGGAACCTTGATTTCGCCCAGCCGATCGTTGAACGGCTGGTTCAGCGCTTCTTCAAGGATTTGGCCAAAGATCTTGTCGAGCAGCGCCTGATGCGGCGCGATATCGGCCAGCATCAGCCGCTTGAACTGCGCTGGAATCCAGCGCGGTTTGTAGGCCACAAAGCCGAGCAGCGCATTGACGTCGGCCAGGGTCCGCGGGACCAGCGGGCTCTCGTTTGCGCCGCTGCCGACCATATTCTGCAGATCACTTTCGGCCGTTCCAATCACGCCAAGATTGTTGAACAGCGTCAACGAGAGCAGCCGTTCCGGGTGTTCCAGCGCAAACCGCAGCGCAATCCCGCCGCCCATCGAATTGCCGCCGAGGTGGCATTTGTCGATCCCGAGCGCATCGAGAAACTGGCGGAACCGTTCGGTCTGGGCCTTGACCGAATGGTCGGGTTCCAGGCTGCGATCATTCTCGCCAAAGCCGGGCAGATCGGGGAAGATCAGGCGGTAGTTCTGCTTGATGTGCGGCGCGTAAAACGACCAATTGTCCTTGTCCCCGCCGAACCCGTGGACCAGCACCAG
>JANMHL010000370.1:0-10914 GCA_031375125.1 Novosphingobium sp.
AAGCGCCATCGCCGACCAAAGCCTTGAGCAGCCGGTCCATCGCTGCCTTCTCGGCCGCCTCGCGCACTGCTTCGCGGCGGCGGTCTTTTTCCAGCCGGATCGCTTCTTCGGCCAGATCGCGGGCAATCTGTTCCACGTCGCGGCCAACATAGCCGACCTCGGTGAACTTGGTCGCCTCAACTTTGACGAACGGCGCATCGGCCAGCTTGGCCAAGCGGCGCGAAATCTCGGTCTTGCCGCAGCCCGTCGGCCCGATCATCAGAATGTTCTTGGGCGTCACCTCGTCGCGCAGTTCCGGGCTGAGCCGTTGGCGGCGCCAGCGGTTGCGCAGGGCGACAGCGACAGCCTTCTTGGCATCGGCCTGCCCGACGATGTGTTCATCAAGCGCCTTGACGATGGCTTTGGGGGTCAGGCTGTCGGTCACGCTTCGATTACCTCTAGAGTTACCCGGTCATTGGTGAAGACGCAGACATCGGCGGCGACCGCCATTGCCCGCCGGGCGATCTTTTCGGGGTCGGTTTCATAGTCGACCAACGCCTTGGCCGCCGACAGCGCATAATTACCGCCCGATCCGATCGCGGCGATGCCCTCTTCCGGTTCCAGCACATCGCCGTTTCCGGTCAGGATCAGCAGCACGTTTTTATCGGCGACGATCATCAGCGCTTCCAGATTGCGCAGGTATTTGTCGGTGCGCCAATCCTTGGCCAGTTCCACCGCCGCGCGCATCAGCTGCCCGCGATGTTGCTCCAGCTTTTTCTCAAGCCGCTCAAACAGGGTAAAGGCGTCGGCAGTCGCCCCGGCGAACCCGGCGATGACGCTTCCATCACCCAGCCGCCGAACCTTTTTGGCGTTGGGCTTCATCACGGTGTTGCCCATGGAAACCTGACCATCGCCCGCGATCACGGTCTTGCCGCCCAGTTTAACGCCAATAATGGTGGTGCCGTGCCACTGGATCAGGCCGTGGCTGTCATGTGAAGTGCTCATGCGCCGGATATATGAACTATCCGGCAGCCTTCAAGCTAGCTGCCGTTCGGTCCGCCTGCACCGCCAGCACCGCCGCCGCCCGCGCCGACCTGGCCGATATTGCCGAACAGGTCTTCGAGGAAGGTGCGCTCACGCCCCAAAGTCGGGGTCTTGTCGCCATCGGGGCTGATCTGGGATACTTTTTCCATGCCGCTGCGCGAAATCGCGGCGACATTGCCCTTGGCATCAAAGCTGATCCGGACCAGCAGCTGCTCATGGCTCTTGGGCCGGCCAAAGGCGGCCTGCCGGGTATTGGTCGAAATGTAATACCAGTCCTTCGCGCCATACTGGCTGATGAAGCTGGGCCGCCCGAGCGTCCGTTCGACAGATATCTGGTTGTCGATCCCCGGCTGAACCGAATCGAGCAACGGCGCATCGACCAGGTAACCGCGGTGATCCTTGATCGAGGCGCAAGCCGACAGCGCCAAAGCCGCCAATACCACCGTTGCAATACGTCCCTTAACCGGCATCTTAGGCATTTTCGGCATCTTGGTGTCGCTCCGTCCGGCAGCTGCAGGATTGCCCGCGCTGCCCCTTTGATCTATCACCGCCAGCCTTAGGCCGCCTTGGCCCGCCGTGCAATGGCGGGCGATGGGCGGCCCGGCTTTAATGCCTGCTGAATGAATGAAAGGCGCTTTCAATGTCGTTACTAGGTCGCTTGCTGGGCCGGCCCGATCCCGCGCAAGAACAAGTCCGCCCGCTGTGGCTCAAAGTGGTCGAGATCGCCCGCGAACCGGACTGGTATGCGCGCGGCGGGTTGGCCGACAGCGTCCCCGGGCGGTTCGATGCGATCACGCTGGTGCTGGCGCTGGTGATGCTGCGGATGGAGCGCGACCCCGCGCTCAGCGCGCCATCCGGGCGGCTGACCGAGCTGTTCGTGAACGATATGGACGGTCAATTGCGCCAAAGCGGGATCGGCGACCTGAGCGTTGGCAAGCAGATCGGCAAGCTGATGGGCGCGCTGGGCGGACGGATCGAGGCGTTTCGGGCTGGACTGGCTGAACCGGACGACGCGGCCTTGATTGCCGCCACCGAACGCAATCTGACCTTTGGCGAAAGCGGCAACCCCGCCGCCGTTGCCAGCGAGATCCGGGTGCTTGTCGCGGCGCTGACCGGGCTGAGCAACGAAGAACTGCTCGCCGGAATGATCCTGCGATGAGCGAGTTTGCCCGCCTGTTCGATGCCGCCCGGCTGCCGGTGGGCGAGCAGCTGCTTGAAGCCAGCGAACCCGAATGCGCCGCGCTGGCCAAGCGGTTCGGACTGGTCACGGTAAACCGGCTGTCGGCCCGCGTGACAATGGTGGCCGACGGCCCGACGGTGCGCGCAACTGGGCGATTGGAAGCCCAAGTGGTGCAAAGCTGCGCGGTATCGGGCGAAGACTTGCCCGCGAAAATCGCTGAACCGGTGGCGCTGCACTTCGTTCCGGCCCTGCCGCCGAGCGAGGAGGAGGTCGAACTCGATGCCGCCGATCTCGACCAGATCGAGATGGACGGCACCCGCTTTGATCTGGGCGAAGCGATCGCCCAAGGCATGGCGCTGGGGGTCGATCCCTATGCCGAAGGGCCCGGCGCCAAGGAAGCCCGCCGCAAGGCCGGGATCCTGAACGCGGGCGAAGGCGGGGCCTTTGCCGCGTTGAAGGGGTTGTTGGGGAACCAGCCTTAGAACGGAATATCGTCGTCCAGATCGTCGGCGAACCCGCCGCTGGGCGCGCCGCCGCCACCGGAGCGCTGACCGCCGCCCGAGCCGCCACCCGAACCGCCGCCAAAGTCGCCGCCGCCCGAGCGCTGCCCGCCGCCGTAATTGCCGCCACCGCCGCCTTGGCCGCCGCCCGGCGCGCCATCGAGCATGGTCAGCACGCCTTGCATCCCGCCGACCGATACTTCGGTGCTGTAGCGGTCATTGCCCGAGGCATCCTGCCACTTGCGGGTGCGCAGCTGGCCTTCGATATAAATCTTGCTGCCTTTTTTGAGGTAGCGTTCAGCGACGCCGACCAGGCCGTCCGAATTGAGCACAACGGTGTGCCACTCGGTCCGCTCCTTCTTCTCGCCGGTGTTCTTGTCTTTCCAGTTCTCGGATGTGGCAATCCGCAGGTTGCAGATCTTGCCGCCGTTCTGGAATGACTTCACTTCGGGATCGGCGCCAAGATTGCCGATCAGAATAACCTTGTTGACGCTGCCTGCCATCGAATCGAGTCCCTTTGAATTCTGGCACTCTGCCTAGCCAATCGCGGCTTTCGGTCCAAGCGGGGTTTGGGTTGTTACCCCCGGTTCGGATTATTTGGTTCGCGCAGAGATCGCAGAGGACGCAGGAAAAAGCGATGAAGTGTTTATCGCGCGAAGACGCAAAGTCCGCAAAGTCCGCAAAGTCCGCAAAGATGTTGCGCTTGCGGCGCAGCCGCTGGAACAATCAGACTTTGCGTTTGCGGCGAGGTTTGAAGGATTCAAAAAGCCTGCGGCGCAGCGCAACATCTTTGCGGACTTTGCGTCTTCGCGCGAAACGAATTTTCTAGGTCTCTGCGTTCTCTGCGATCTCTGCGCGAAACCCAATCCTACCCCAGCCCCAGCCAGACCGCAGTCCAATAGGTCAAGCCGGCAAACAGATAGGCCAGCGCAAACAGGTAGACCAACATGAACACTGGCCATTTCCAACCATTCGTTTCGCGCCGGGTGACCGCGATCGTGCTCATGCATTGCGGGGCAAAGACGAACCAAGCGAGGAACGCCAGCGCGGTCGGCAGGCTCCAGCTGGCCTTCAGGCGGTCGCCCAATTGCTGGGCCTGTTGCGCTTCATCGGTGGCGCCGACGGCATAGGAGGTGGCGAGCGAGCTGACCGCGACTTCGCGCGCGGCCATCGCCGGGATCAGCGACAGCGCGATATCGCGGTTAAAGCCGATCGGTTCGACCACCACTGCCAGGCCATTGGCGATATGCCCGGCAATCGAAGCATCAATCTGATCCTCACCCGGCGCAGCGCGCGGGAAATTGAGCAGCAGCCACAGAACGACCGTGACCATGAAAATGATCGTCCCGGCCCGGCGCAGGAAGATCCACGCCCGCTGCCACAGCCCAATCAGCAGATCGCCGGGATGCGGTAGCTGATACTTGGGCAACTCCATAATAAAGCCCGATGCCGCACCCTTGGTCACCGTGCTACGCAGCACCAGCGCCACCAGCATCGCTGCGATGATCCCAAACAGATAGAGCCCGAGCAGGACCAACCCCTGCAAACCGACCGGACCAAGCACACTGCGGTTGGGAATGAACGCCGCGATGATCACCGCATAGACCGGCAGCCGGGCCGAACAGGTCATCAGCGGCGCGATCAGGATCGTGGTCAGCCGGTCCTTGGGATCGGTAATGCTGCGGGTCGCCATGATCCCGGGGATCGCGCACGCAAAGCTGGACAGCAGCGGGATAAAGCTGCGGCCCGACAGGCCGACGCCGGCCATCATCCGGTCCATCAGGAACGCAGCGCGGGCCATATAGCCCGATGCCTCCATCGCCAGAATGAAGAAGAACAGGATCACGATCTGCGGCAGGAACACGATGACAGAGCCAACCCCCGACAGGATCCCATCGGTCAACAAATCGCGCGCCAGACTTTCGGGTAGCAGAACCCGGACCTGCGCGGTCAACCAGCCAATCGCCGCTTCCAGCCCATCGGCAAACGGCGTTGCCCAGGTAAACACCGCCTGAAACACCACGAACAGCATCGCGAACAGGATCAGCGGCCCGGCCCATGGATGCAGCAGCACCCGGTCGAGCTTGGCGTGGAGCCGGTGGCGGCTTGATTCGGACACAATCGCCGCCTCGGCAATCGCATGGGCGGTCACCCGCCGCTCGGTCAGCGTGGTGTGCGGGCGGTGATGCTCGGCCGCGCGATCTTCTGCGGCGGCAATTGCGGCGGCCAGCTCAGGCAGCCCGCGCCGCCGCACCGCCACGGTCGGGATCACCGGCACGCCCAGCGCCGTTTCCAGCGCAGCGGGATCGATCACCAGTCCATCACGCTCGGCCAGATCGACCATGTTGAGCGCCACCACACAGGGACGGCCCAGCGCGATCACTTCCTGCGCGAAAACCAGATGCTGTTCGAGGTTGGAGGCATCGAGCACCACGACCAGCACTTGCGGCGCGGGCTCTCCTGGAAATTCGCCCATGATGACCTTGCGGGTCACTTCCTCATCCGGGCTGGTCGCATTGAGGCCATAGGAACCGGGCAAGTCAGTCAGCTCAATCGCCGCGCCGCCCGGCACGGCCAGCCGACCAGCCTTGCGCTCAACCGTAACCCCTGGATAGTTAGCAATTTTTTGCCGCGCGCCGGTCAAGGCATTGAACAGCGCCGATTTGCCCGCGTTGGGATTGCCGACCAGCGCGGCGGAGCGCTGGGTCATAGCGCTTCTACTTCGATTGCCTGGGCATGGACCCGGCGCAGCGCCACAGTCATCCGCCCGATCGACAGCGCAATCGGATCGGCCCCGGCAAAGATCCCGCGATGGGCGACGCTGACCTTAGCCCCAACATCGATCCCCAGCGCCTGCAGCCGCTGGGCTTCTTCTGCGACCAGCCGCGACCATTCGACCGCCACGATACGGGCGCCGGTTTCAAGCGGGAGGAGATCAAGCGTCATCGCCATAAGCCGCTGCCATAGGACGCAGGTTATTGCAAGTCATTCGCAATAATATTGGTCGCGGTCAAATTCTGGGATGCAGGGATCAACGACACGATCCTTCCCATTTTTGGCCTTCCCATTTTTGGCCTTCCCATTTTTGGCGAAGGCCACAAATGGGGAGGTGGATCGTCCGCAGGACGAGACGGAGGGGCTTCGGCGCCAGCGCCCAAACCCCTCCGCCAATTGCGTCATACGGCGAAAATGGGAAGGATCTGGCCGCTCTTGGCCTCTATCTGGCTGGATAGCGCAGCCGCCCCAGCACCCGCGCCGGGCTGAACAGCTGCTCACGCGGGCGCAGCAGCTGGGCCTTGGCTTTTTCAAACTTCATGATCCCGTCGATCCGCCGGTCGAGAAAGGCCTTGGTATCGGCGTGATCTTCGCTGTTGTCGTTCACATAGACCGCCAGCGTCGCGGCATAGATCGAACCGAGCGTCAGCCGTTTGGTGTAGTGGTTGTAATCGGTCGCAGTATCGCCCGCCAGTCGCCACATCGCATCCGCACTGCTCCAGCCCAGCGCCAGGCTGCGCGGCGCGTTTTGCGGCATGGCCATGATCGCCAGTGCGCGGCGCAGCGCCTCTTTCTGGTTGGCAATCGCATCGAGCCGGAACTGGACCAGCGTGCGGATCCGCTCGCGGATTTTGAGCGCGGCGATCTGATCGGCTGGCAAGGCGGCCTGCATCGCGGCATCAACGCCGCGCACCCACGCCGCGATCATGTCCATCGCCCCGCCGGAAAAGGCAAACAGCGCGGCATCGGGATCGACCCCGGCAGTGGTCGCCGCATCGCGGACCGCTGCTTCGCTCCAGCCGTCGAACGCCGCCGCATCGGCAATTGCCGGGGCAAGCTGGAGCCTAAGCTCATTGAGATTTGCGGGCTGGTCCATGGTCAGAACTTCGGCCCATAGACCTTGGCGCCCTCACCCGGCTTGGCCTTCGCCTTGGCATCGGTGGCGATCACGCCCTGGATCGAGGTGTCATTCGCCAGCCGAGCATATTCGCGGGCCGAGCGCCCCGAATTGTCCGCTCGGTCCGGATCGGCGCCAGCCTTCAGCAGCAGCCGGATCAGCGGCAGGTTGCGGTTATGGACCGCGGTGATCAGCGGCGTCTCGCCCGAATTGTTCGATTCATCGACCCGCGCACCATTGGCAATCAGCAGTTCAGCGCCTTCGATCCAGTTGAGATTGGTCGCGGCGACCAGCGGCGTCACCCCGCGGTTGTTGCTGACATTGACCTTGGCGCCTTTCGCAATCAGATAGTCCAGCCAGGGCAGATCGCGCCGCGCGACAACGATATGCAGGGCAGTTTCGCCGCTGGTGATATCACGGGTATTCACCAGATTGGGGCTGCCCTTGTCGAGCATCTCATTAACCTCAGCCAGTTCCTTTTTCTTGACCGATTCAAGGAACTTGTAGCTTTCGGAGAATTGCGCGGCGGCCGGGCTGGGCAATCCGGCCAGCACCACCATCGGGGCGGCCAGCGCCAACGCCAGTCTGCGAATATTGGACACGAAATTCATCCTCCTGTTGTCTGGGTACTTTGCCAAGAATCACCGGCCCAGCCCCAAACGCATCTTGCGCCCCGCACTTTAGCAGAGCATGAACCAGCGCGCCATGACGAAGCCCTTTATTGCCATCGCCCTTTGTGCCAGCGTGCTTGCGCTAGGCGCCTGCTCGCAACAGCAAAGCGCCGCCCCAGCCCCGCAAATTCAGGGCACCGCGATCGACGGCGCAGCCATCGGCGGGCCGTTCACGCTTTATGACAAAGCCGGAAAACGGGTCAGTTGGGACGATTTCAAAGGCAAATACCGGATCGTCTATTTCGGCTATACTTTTTGCCCCGATGCCTGCCCGATGGACATGAGCGTGCTGATCAACGGGTTCAACCTGTTTGCCAAGGATCACCCTGAGCAAGCCGCGCAGGTCCAGCCAATCTTTATCACCATCGATCCAGCCCGCGACACGGCGGCCCGAATGGGGGAATTCACCGCAGCTTTTTCCCCCCGCCTGCTGGGACTGACCGGCAGTCAGGCTGAGGTTGATGTCGCAGTGAAAGCGTTCAAGGCTGTCGCGGCGCGCGGCACCGATACGCCGGGTGGCTATCTGATGGATCACAGCCGGATGGCCTATCTGATGGGCCGGAATGGCGAGCCGATTGCCGCGCTGCCGGTCGATCAAGGGATCGCCAAGGGCCCGGCGGCGGTAGCGGCAGATCTAGCCAAGTTGGTCAAGTGAGGGACCGCTTCTGGACGCTCCCGATTGAGGCGCTGACCAAGCCGGAATGGGAGGCGCTGTGCGATGGCTGTGGGCGCTGCTGCCTGCATAAAGCCGAAGACGAAGACACCGGCGATATCTATCAAACCAACGTCGCCTGCCGCCTGCTTGATATCCCATCGGCCCGCTGCAGCGATTACAAGCATCGCAAGGCGCAGGTGCCCGATTGCGTCCGGCTGACCCCCAAACTGGCCCGGACCCTGCCGTGGCTGCCCGAAACGTGCGCTTACCGTCTGCGCGCTGATGGCGAGGCGCTGGCTGATTGGCACTATCTGATTAGCGGCGACCCCGAAGCGGTCCACCGCGCCGGGATTTCGGTCCGGGGGAGAGCGATCCCCGAGGCGCTTGCCGGGCCGCTTGAAAACCATGTAATCCTGCCGCCGGGCATGGAACTGGCCGATGATTGAATGGCTGTTCAAAGGCAAGGCTGACGAGCCGCAGGTCGAAGTCGCCGGGCGGATGATCCCGGTGGTCTTGCGCCGCACCGCGCAGGCCAAGCGGATGACCATGCGGCTCGCCCCCGATGGCAGCGAAGTGCGGATCACTTTGCCGCCCTGGGGGCGCAGCGCCGATGCGTTGGAATTTGCCCAAAAGCGGGCCGGATGGCTGGCTGGGCAACTGGCTGCTGTGCCCGAAGTGGCGCCGCTGGGGCATGGCTCCACTCTGACGTATCTGGGCCAGTTCTATACGATCGCGCACGATCCCAAGGCGCCCCGGCGGGTTCGGGCCGATGAAGGCACGTTGCACATCGGCGGCCCGGCCGAATCGCTCACGCCCCGGCTCAGCCGCTGGCTGCAGGGCGAAGCGCGGCGGTTGCTGAGCGCGGATCTGGCCCATTACTGCAGCGTGGCCGCCCGGCCCGCGCCGCCCCTGATGCTCAGTTCGGCCCGCCGCCGTTGGGGGTCCTGCGCGCATGATGGGACAATCCGGATCAACTGGCGGCTGGTGATGGCCCCCGGATTTGTCCGGCGATCCGTGGTGGCACACGAAGTGGCGCATCTGATCCATTTCGACCACAGCCCCGCGTTTCACGCCTTGCTGGACGACATTTTTGAGCACGATATCCGCGCCGCCAATCGCTGGCTGAAGCGCGAAGGGCGGCAACTCTATGCCCCGCTTGGGTAATTTTGCGTAACCGGGTGTTAACCACAATCCGCGACTCTGCAAACATGGCGCGGACCCTTGCCCTGACCCTTGCAGCGCTGTTGCTGACCGCCTGGCCGGCCAGTGGGCAAGATGCTTGCCGGCTGTGCTATAGCGAACCGGGCGGCAAGCCGGGCGAGCGCCCGCTGGCTATCGAAATCTGGGCCGATCTCAGCTTTGCCAAACTGGCGATGACCAGCCGCAGCGGCGGCAGCGTCGAGGTGGATGCCCAGACCGGCAGCAAATCAACCCAGGGCGATATGATCAGTCTGGGCGGAACCCACGTCACCGGCCACGGCCGAATTACCGGCGGACCGCTGCGCCGAGTGCGGATCGATCTGCCCGCGCGGGTGGCAATGAGCACGCCCGATGGCGGCAGCGCCGAACTGACCGATTTCACCATCAGCCTGCCCGCCAACCCCTCGCTCAACGCCAATGGCGAGCTTGAATTCAGCTTTGGCGCGCGGTTGGTGATCAAGGATGGGCGCGGCGGCAATTATCGCGGGCGGATCCCGATTTCAGTCGACTACAACTGAACACTAGCGCGCGCGCCTCGTGCGCCCTATCTTGGCGCCATGTCCTATTGGAAGAAAATCAATCCCGGCGGCGCGGTATCGGACCTGATCGTGGTGTTCCGCGATGCCGGGCCAAAGCGCTGGCCAATCGCGCTGCTATCGGCAGCAATCACGGTCGGAGTGTTCTCCAGCCTGACTTACGAAAGCTGGAAAATCCCGCGCCCGCAGCCCACCGTGGTCTATATTGATTCCTGGCCAGAAGACCGCACGCCAGCAGAAACCGCCGCGTTCATCAAGGCCAATCAGAAGGCCAAGGACGAACAGGCCGCCCGGATCGAAGCCTATGAGGCTGAAGGCCGCAAGCTGTGGGCCACCGTCGGCAAGGCATCGGGGCTGGACGTTGAAAAGATGCAAAAGCAGGCCGAGGCCGAGCGTGCCGCCGAACAGGCCAAGCAAAAGGCCGAGACCGACGCCTTGCTGCGGCAGGTCAAGGTAGAACCGCTTGCCAAGTAACGAAGATGCCCGCTGGCTGGGCGCGGCGGCGCGATTGGCCAGCCGGGGCCTGCCGCTGTCCCGCCCGAACCCTGCGGTTGGCGCGCTGCTGGTCAAAGACGGCCGGGTCATTGCCCGCGGCTGGACCCAGCCGGGTGGCCGTCCCCATGCCGAAGCGATGGCGCTGACTGCGGCAGGCGACGCCGCCCGAGGCGCGACGCTTTATGTCACGCTTGAACCCTGCGCCCACCGCAGCGAACGCGGCCCCGATTGCGCTGGCCTTGTCGCGACCAGCGGCGTGGCCCGCGTGGTGATCGGCTGCTCCGATCCCGATCCGCGCACGGCTGGAGCCGGGGCTGAGCGGCTCCGCGCGGCGGAGATCGCAGTCACTCTGGCCGAAAGCGCCGAATGCCGCGCCAGTCTGATCGGCTACCTGACAAAGGCCGAGAAAGGCCGGCCCCACGTTACGCTTAAACTCGCGCTATCGCAGGACGGTCACCTCGCCCCGCCGCCGGGCGACGGGCAATGGCTGACCGGACCGATTGCGCGCGCACATGTTCACGCGATGCGGGCGCGGATGGATGCGATTGTGGTTGGCCGAGGGACGCTGGAGGCCGATCAGCCGCGACTTGATGTGCGTTTGCCCGGGATTGCGGATCGCAGCCCGCAGCGTTGGCTGCTGACCAACCGCTTGGCACCAGACGGCTGGAGCGTCCTGCCTGAACCGGCGGCGATTGCCGCGATGGAAGGCGTGCAATATCTGATGGTCGAAGGCGGCGCCGGGGCGGCGCAGGCCTTCCTTGA
>JANMHL010000382.1:0-1961 GCA_031375125.1 Novosphingobium sp.
TGCGTCGCTTCGGGCACTGCCGATGCTGCGCCCCAACCATGCGCCAGAAAGCGCAGCTTGCGACTGGCCGTAACGCTGGCGTCCTTTTGCCGCAGTGCCCCCGCCGCCGCATTGCGCGGGTTGGCGAATATCTTGCCGCCCTCCGCCTCTTGCACCGCATTGAGCGCCGCAAAGTCAGCTTTGGCCATGTAGACTTCACCGCGAATTTCGAACACATCGGGTGCCTCACCGTGCAGCTCCTGCGGGACATCGGCGATCTTCGCGACATTGGCGGTCACATCCTCACCCACCTGCCCATCGCCGCGGGTCGCCGCGCGGACCAGTCGGCCCGGCTCATCGCGCAGCGAACACGCCAGCCCGTCGCTCTTGTCCTCCGCCGTCCTCGCCCGTTCGGCATCATCGGCCAGCGCGAGGAACCGCCGAACCCGCGCGGCAAAGTCCGCCACGTCCTCGTCCGAAAACGCATTGTCGAGGCTCATCATCCGAACCTCGTGCGCCACCTTCGACAGCGGCGAAGCCTCTACCGCATGGCCAACCAGCTTTGAGGGACTGTCATCGCGCACCAAATGCGGAAACGCCGCCTCGAGTTCGGCATTGCGTCGCACCAGTGCGTCATATTCAGCGTCTGAAATCTCCGGCGCGTCCTCGGCATGGTAGCGCCGGTTGTGATGCGCGATCTGGCGCGCGAGCCGCATCAGTTCGTTGGCGGCTTCGGCTTCGGTTAACTCGCTCACACCCGCTCCAACAGCCGGTCCGCCTGCGCCCTTGCCTCAGCGGTGATTTCTGCGCCGGACAACATCCGCGCGATCTCTTCCTGCCGCCCGCTGGCATCGAGCAGGTGGACCGATGTGCGGGTCACGATCCCCTCGCTCGATTTGGCGATGACATAGTGCAAACCTCCGCGTGCTGCGACCTGCGGACTGTGCGTAACCGCCAGCAATTGCCCGCCATCGGCCAGCCGCGCCAACCGTTCGCCGATGGCGCTGGCGACTGCGCCACCGACGCCGCGGTCGATCTCGTCAAAGATCACCGTCGCCGCGCCGCCCTGTTCGGCCAAGGCCACCTTCAGCGCGAGGATAAAGCGCGAGAGTTCGCCGCCGCTGGCGATCTTGTTCAAGGGCGCAAAGGCCGCACCGGGGTTGGTGCTGATCAGGAATTCAACCGCGTCCATCCCCGACGCGCCCCAGCGCTCATCCGGCAACACCGTCACACTCGTCTGGAATTTCGCCGCGTCGAGTTTGAGCGGGGCGAGTTCGCCCGCCACGGCGGTATCGAGCCGCCCCGCTGCCTCGCGCCGCTGATCCGACAGCGCCTGCGCTAGCGTGCGATACTCGGCTCCGGCTGCATCCGCCGCCGCTTCCAGCGCGGCCAGTTCCACTTCGCCGCCTTCGATGCCATCAAGAATCCCGCGCATTTCGCGCATCTTGTGCGGCAGATCATCGACCTGGCAATGGTGCTTGCGGGCGGCTGCGCGCAGTTCGAACAGCCGGGTTTCAATCCGGTCGAGTTGGGCTGGATCGTGGCTCAGCGCTTCGGCGGCCCGTTCCAGCTTTTCCTCAGCCTCACTGCCCTCAATCACCGCGCGGTCGAGCGCGGCCAGCGCCTCAGCCAATAGCGGATGCTCGGTCGCGATCCGGTCCAGCCGCCGGGCCGCGCTGCGCAAGGTGGCCAGCGCCGAATCTGATCCGGCCCACAGCTTGCGCAAGGCCTCCAGATCGTCGGTCAATTTTTCGCCCTTTTGCATGGTCGCGCGGGCCTCGGCCAATTGCAGCTCTTCGCCCACTTCGGGTTCGAGCGTGGTCAGTTCGGCCAAATGGGCGAGCAGCAAGTCGCGGTCCTCCGCCGCCTGAAGGATCCCGGCCCGCGCCGCTTCCAACGCATCGCGTGCGCTGCGCCACTTGGACCAAGCCGCTTCAACTGCGGCGACATCTGCCCCGGCGAACCGGTCGAGCAGCAGCCGG
>JANMHL010000404.1:0-2349 GCA_031375125.1 Novosphingobium sp.
GAACTGCCGGCGCTGGATAAGCTGGCGGGGACGCTGGACGGCAAGGTCAAGGTGTTGAGCGTCAATCAGGATTCGGGCGAGCCGGACAAGGCTGGGGCCTTTCTGAAGCAGCGCGGGGTGACCCGGCTCGAACCTTGGCTCGACCCAAAAGGCGATCTGGCGTTCCATTATGAGGCGCCCAGCCTGCCGATCACGGTACTGTATGGCAGCGATGGCCGCGAAGTCTGGCGGATTATCGGCCCGCGCGAATGGGGTGATACCGAAACGCTGGGGCTGATCGCAGAAGCCAACTAGCTTTTGTAGAACCCCGGGAATCTGGCCTTGAACTTAGTCAGCTTGGGCACGTCCCAGCGCTGAATATAGCCGTGGTTCGGGTTCCGCCGCGCAAAATCCTGATGATAGGGTTCCGCCGCAAAGAACGGCCCGCTCTCGATCTTGGTCGCCAGCGGCTTGTCAAACGCGCGCGCTTTGCCCAGCGCCGCGATATAGGCCGTTGCGGTATTGCGCTGAGCGGCATTCTGCGGGAAAATCGCCGAGCGGTAGCTGGTCCCAACATCAGGCGTCTGGCGGTTAAGCTGCGTGGGATCATGCGCCGCATAGAAATAGATCTGCAGCAGCTGGCCATAACTGATCCGGGCCGGATCATAGGTGATCCGAACCGCTTCAGCGTGGGCGGTCCGTTCGCTTGAGACGGCATCGTAATTGGCGCTGGCTTTGGTCCCACCCGCATAACCACTGATCACGCCGGTGACGCCGCGGGTATGTTCAAACAGCGCTTCCATGCCCCAGAAACACCCACCGGCAAAAACCGCCACCTGTTGGCCGGATTCTGCCGCAGCGGCAGGCGGTGCGATCAGCACCGACGGTGTGGCCGCATCGCTTTGTCCGCAGCCAGCCAGAACTGCCGCCAGAAACGGGACGAAGATCACCTTGCGCATTATGCGGCTCCCGGTTTGAAAGTCATCGCCACGCCATTGATGCAGTGGCGTTTTCCAGTCGGCCTTGGGCCATCGCTGAACACGTGGCCAAGGTGGCCGCCGCAGTTGCGGCAGTGCACTTCGGTGCGGGCCATGCCGATGTCATAATCGGTCAAAGTGCCAATTCCGCCGGGCACGGCCTGCCAGAAACTCGGCCAGCCGGTGCCGCTTTCGTACTTGGCCTTCGAACTGTAGAGCGGCCAATTGCAACCCGCGCAGTGGAACTTGCCGATGCGGTGCTCTTTCAGCAGGGCGCTGCTGCCGGGCCTTTCAGTATTGGCCTGCCGCAAAACGGCATAGGCCGCCGGAGAGAGCTTCATCCGCCACTGCGCGTCGGTCAGCTTGAACGCGCCGGCCGGGCGCGCCGCAGCAGCGACGACCGAACTGCGGCTGGCGAAAAAGGCGAAAGCCGCCAATCCGCCAAGTCCGGTGACGATCGCACCGCGCCGACTGATCTTGTCATCCATGGCTTTTGCTCCAGACGTGTTTGCGACTTCCGACAACCAATTCGGGCGAATTGGGCCAAAGGTTACACGAGATCACAAATTGAGAGAAGGCTTGGTGGGCGCTGACGGGCTCGAACCGCCGACCCTCTCGGTGTAAACGAGATGCTCTACCAACTGAGCTAAGCGCCCCGGCCTGTGGCCAAGGCTTGCGCCCGTAGCTGATCCTGTCGGAGGTGGAAAGCCCTAAACCAGCCGCGTGGCGTTGGTGCCGAGTTCGGCGAAGTAGCGCGCCATCGCGTCGCTGGCCTTGTCGGTCAGCGTGATGAACGCGCGGCGGCGGTCGGTTTCATCTTCAACCCGTTCAAGCAGCGCGGCATCGATCATCTGCCCGATCCAGCGCAGCGCGGTGGTTGGCGGCACGCCGCTGGCGATGCACAGGCTGGTCACCGAAACCCGGGTATGTTCGGCCCGCGCCGCCGTCAGATCGAGCAGCATATCCCAGGCCGGATCGCCAAACAGATCACCGTCAAAGAACCGGGCGCGCAATTGCCGCTGGCGGATGATCCGGCGGACCAGCCGCGGATCGGGTAGCGGCGGGCGCGCCGCGCGGATCAGCCGGTCGCTGCTATCGCTATCGGGCGCACCAGCAAATGCCAGCCGCGGGCTTTCAAAGCGGAATGCGCTATCGCCATCGCCCGAACCATCGCCGGGCGGGGTCAGCCGGTCGAGCCGCGCGGCGATCTGGCTGACTTGTTCGGTCAGCCGCAACAGCGCCAGCCGATCATCATCCGACAGTTCCCGCACCCGCAAATGCGCGGCTTGCCCCAGCACCCGGCCCAGTGCCAGAACCCGTTCGGCGCGGCTGGGGTCAACCAGAATTTGCGCGCCCGATTGATCGAGACAGCCGAACACATCATCAAGCGCAG
>JANMHL010000411.1:0-2816 GCA_031375125.1 Novosphingobium sp.
CCTCCGCCGCCTTTACGATCCCGGCCCGCGCCGCCTCCAGTGCATCTCGCGCCGCCCGCCACTTGGACCAAGCCGCTTCGACCCCGGCCACATCGGCCCCGGCGAACCGATCGAGCAACAACCGGTGTCCGCGCGGATTGACCAGTCCCCGGTCGTCATGCTGTCCGTGCAGCTCGACCAGATGGCTGGACAACTCGCGCAGCAGCGCCGCGCCGACTGGTTGATCGTTGACGAAGGCTTTCGACCCGCCATCGGCCTTGACCCGCCGCTTGATCAGCAGCGGCTCACCGGGTTCCACGTCGAGTTCAGCCTCGGACAGGATCGCGCGGATCGGCAGCGGCAATTTGTCGAATTCAAAGCTGGCTGTGACGCTGGCCTGATCGGCACCGCTGCGCACCAGCCCGCTCTCGGCCCGCGCGCCCAGCGCCAGCCCCAGCGCATCGAGCAGGATTGATTTGCCTGCCCCGGTCTCGCCCGTAAGCACACCCAGCCCACCCGAAAAATCGAGGTCGAGCGCTTCGATTAGCACGACGTTGCGGATGGATAAGCGGGTCAGCATGTTCGCCGCCTGTTCTAACCGCACTGCGCGGCAGAGTCACCCCGCTAACGCGAATGGGCGGAGCACTCCCCAGAGTGCCCCGCCCGCGCGGCGATTCCCCGAATGAATGGGATCACCGATCCTGCCGCAGCCTGCGCGAGGGAGGGTTCGCAGCTGCGCTCAGAATTCAATCTTGATCGTCCCGCCCCAGGTACGCGGATCGCCCGGCGAACCGACGATCAGCCCGGTGTTGCCAGAGGGGACGGCAAGCTGTTCAAAGTAGTGCGTATCAAACGCATTGCGGACCCACGCGAACACATTCAGCCCGCCCGGCGTGCGAAAGCCCAGCCGCAGGTTGGTCAGGCCGTAGCCCGCAACCTCGGTATAGGCCGAAGGGGTTGGGTTGGACGAAAAGCTGGTGCGGTAGCTGCCATCAACGCCGAGATAGAGCTCACCCGGCTGCCCCAGCAGCTTGGCCGGCAAGTTGCCCTCTGCCCCCCAAGAGAACGCCCACTTTGATACGCCGGGCAGCCGCGCGCCGGAGATATCGCAATTGGCCGGGCTGTTGCCGGGAACGCCCGCTGCGGCAATCGGCGTGCCGGTGCCGCCGCCCGACAGTTCCGGCGGGCATGGCGCATCGCTGAAGCGGACATATTTGGCATCGGTATAAGCGCCGTTGAGATAGGCATTGAACCGCTGGCTGGGCCGGACCGACAGATCCCACTCGATCCCTTGCGTGCGGACCTGCTCGGCATTGGCCAGATAACCGCGCAGCACGCCCAGTTGCCCGTTGCTGACCAGTGCCTGGAAATCGTCAATATCGGTGCGATAGGCCGACAGGTTGAAAGTCACCCGGCGATCCCAGAACTGCGTTTTGAGCCCGGCCTCATAATGGTTCAGCGATTCGGGCTTTACCGTCCCCGCCGCCAACAGCGGATTACCTGCCGTATCGCTGGGCACGCCATTCAGGTTGATCCCGCCCGATTTGAAGGTCTTGGCATAGGTCGCATAAGCCAGCACTTGCGGCGCCAGCTTGTAACTCAGCGTCAGGTCATAGCTGAAATTCCACGCGCTGAACTCCGGCTCGAACCGCTGCGGAGCGATCACGCCGCGTTGGGCGGCGATCCATGGGTCACTGGCATAGGCTCCGCTGAACAGCACCGGCTGGCGGGTGCCGTCAGACGCGGTCCCGGTCACCACCGAGCTATAGAGTCCCTTTTTCTTGTCATAGTTCAGCCGCGCGCCCGGTTGCAGGGTCAGCGCATCGGTGATCTTCCAGCTGGCCTGCCCGAATATGGCCGCGCTGGTATTGTCGAGCCGGATGTCGTTATCAGCCCGCAGCCCATCAAGCACCGCCGGGTTGAGCGACAAGGCGCTGGAAGGATTGAGCAGCCAGCGGCTCGCCGCCGGGCCCTGCACTTGCAGGCCCTGCGTTCGCACGGTCTGGTAAAAGCCAAATAGCCCGACCACGAAATCGAGCCGTTCGCCGCTCTGTGAATAACGGAATTCTTGCGTGTACTGATGCTGCTGCGATGGGTTGTTCGAAGCGGTGGTGATCGGCAGACCGATGAAATCGCGGTCGTTGGCCGGTTTCCAATCCCAGAATCGCCAGGCAGTGACCGAGCTCAGCGTGCCCGCACCACGATCCCACTTCACCCGCAGGCTGGTCCCGCCAATCTTGTTGCCGGCGTTCAGATCGGCATCCAGATCAGTGATCCGCGCAAACGGATCGGTGCTGGGCACAGTATAGCCTTGCGCGGCGGCAAGCGCAGCGAACTGGCGGTTCACGGGCCGCTGGGTCGCACCGGTGCGGACATAGATTTGCCCGCAGCATTCGGCATCCTGCACTGAATAGTCGCCCGCCAGCGTCACTTCCAGATCAGGCGTCGGCCGCCACAGCAGCTGCGCACGCAGGCCCAGATTATCCTGTTCATTGATCCAGTTGCCGGTCGCCTGATTAAAGATCGTGCCCTTGCGGCTGGTCGCCGAAATAGCGACTCGCGCGGCTAATTTGTCAGACAACGGACCTGAAACAGCCGCCTTGGCTTGCTTGAACCCTAGGTTGCCGATCGACACTTCGGCGCGGCTTTCAAAGTTGAAGGTTGGCTGGCGACTGGTGATATTGAGCGCGCCTGCGGTGGTATTCTTGCCATAAAGCGTGCCCTGCGGTCCGCGCAGCACCTCGATCCGTGCGACATCGAGGAAATCGAAAGTCGAGGAGGCCGCGCGTGAGTAATAGACATCATCGACATAGATCCCGACGCCTTGTTCGATCCCG
>JANMHL010000446.1:0-24694 GCA_031375125.1 Novosphingobium sp.
GTAAGGTATGGGAAGCGAAATAGGATCAGGCTGAGGCTTCGTCTTCCGGCTCAGCAGCTTCAACTTTCGACGCATTGCGATCACTGAACCACATCACCACCAGCGCGCCTTCAAACAGCAACATCAGCGGGACCAGCAACATCAGTTGCGAGACAACATCGGGCGGGGTCACCACGGCGGCGAAGATCGCCATGCCGACGATGACATAGCGCCGCGCCGCCACCAATTGCGCGCGACTGACAATCCCGGCGCGGTTGAGCAACAGCATCAGCACCGGCAGCAGAAAGCTGATCCCGAAGGCGAGAATAAACTGCATCACCAGACCCAGATAATTGCTGGTCCCCGGCAGTGCCTCCATCTGCAAGCCGCCCTTCTCACCCTCAAAGGTCAGGAAGAACCGGAAAGCCGTGGGCATCACCACGTAATAGGCCAGCGCCGCGCCCATTGTGAACAGCACCGGGGTGGCCAGCAGGAACGGCAGAAACGCCTTCTTTTCCTTGGCATAAAGCCCCGGCGCGACGAACGCCCAGAGTTGATTGGCAATCACCGGAAACGCCATGAAAAATGCCGCGAACAGCGCCACTTTCAATTCCACAAAGAACGCTTCGTAGAGCTGCGTGTAGATCAATTTTCCCTGACCAGCCGGGAAAGCAGCAGTTAGCGGGCGGACCAGAAAGCCGAAAATCTCGTCCGCGAAATACAGACTGATTGCGAACCCCACTGCCAACGCATAGACACAGCGCAGCAGGCGCGTGCGCAATTCGATCAGATGATCGAGCAAAGGCGCCTGCGTTTCGTCGATATCACCAACTGAAAAGGCCATTACGCCGCCGCCTTTGGCTTGCTAACGCGCTTGGGTTTGGGCGCGGGCGCGGGTTCGGCGGTGACTTCAGGCTCAGCCACGACAGTGCCCGGATCCTGTCCGATCAGCGCCGTCTCGGCGGTGTCCACCGGCGGATGATCGGCCATGATCGCTGCGTTCTGCTCGCGCCATTTCTTTTCCATCTCGTCGAGCTCGGCCTCGCGGATCATGGTCTCCACGCCTGCGCGAAAGTGGCCAGAAACGCGGCGGATCTTGCCCATCCACTTGCCCGCGGTACGCAGCGCCAGCGGCAAATCCTTGGGCCCGATCGCCACAATCGCGATGACCACGATCAGCAGCAATTCGGACGCGCCGATATCGAACATTCAAAATTCCTGGGGTTGCCGGGGCGCGTTAGGGAAGCTTCGGGTCAGCCGCGTCGATCACGGTTTCGCCGTTGAGCGTCGCCGAATTGGCCGGCGGTGGCGCAGGAATCTGACTGGCCGGGGTCTGCGGCTTAACCTCTTCGCCTTCATTCAGGCCTTGCTTGAAGCTTTTGATGCCCTTGCCAAAATCGCCCATCATGTCCGAAATCCGGCCCTTGCCGAACAAGATCACCACGATCAGCAGCACGATCAGCCAATGCCCATAACCACCGAAACCCATTGTCTTCACTCCTGAATCAGGCGGCGGCGCGGGGCCGGTCGCCGGGGTCACAGCCCCTCACCCCCTCATGTAGGGTATTTGCGCGGGATATGCCAGTCAGTCAGCGCGCTCTGGATCCTCGGCCTGCCCCGTTTCCTCGGCCTCGCCCGGCACCTCCATCGCAGCAGCCAGCGCGTCCTCGACCGGATCAAGCAAGCCAGCGGCGCGCAGTTCATCAATCCCCGGCAAGTCGCGGCGGCTTTCGAGGCCGAAATGCGTCAGGAAATCGGGCGTCGTGGCATAGATCACCGGGCGGCCCGGCACTTCGCGGCGCCCGACAATCCGCACCCAGCCTGCCTCCATCAGCACATCGAGTGTGCCTTTGGCAGTTTGCACGCCCCGGATCGCCTCAATTTCGGCCCGGCTGACTGGCTCGTGATAGGCGACGATCGCCAGCACTTCGGTCGCCGCGCGGCTCAGGCGGCGGTTTTCTTCGCGTTCGCGGCGCAGCAAATGCGCGAGATCGGGCGCAGTCTGAAAGTGCCAGCGCTGGCCGCGCTCAACCAGTTGCACCCCGCGCCCGTCATAGTGTGCGGCGAGTTCAGCCAGCGCGTCCTTCACACTCGCCCCGCCGAGATGGACCGAAATCGCCTCCGCGCTCATTGGTTCTTGCGCCGCGAACAGCGTCGCTTCGATCGCGCGGACCAAATCGTCTGGCCGCGTCATGCCTTGATCCCGCGCAACATCAGCGGACCAAAGGTGCGGTCCTGTTGCAGTTCCGCCTTGCCCAGCCGCGCCAGTTCCAGCGCCGCGACAAAGCTGGAGGCCATGGCAGAACGGCGCAGCTTGGGATCGGCGTGCGGCGGCAGGAAATCGCGAAGCTCCATCCAGTCAAGATTGACCCCCAGCATCGCCGAAACGCGGGTAAGCGCCGAATCGAGCGTCATTACCATCCGGTCGCGGACCATGTGGACCACTGGCGCAGTCCGCGCCTTGACCTGACCATAAGCCTGGACCAGCGCGAACCAATCGCACTGCCACAGGTTTTTGCGATCAACCCGCAGGCCTTCGGGCGCGCCGCGCAGGAACACGTCGCGGCCCAGCCGGTCGCGCCCCATCACTCGCGCCGCCGCATCGCGCATCGCCGCAAGGCGCTGCAGCCGCAGTTGCAAGCGCAGCGCCAGCTCCTCTGGCGAAGGGTCTTCCTGCTCCTCACGCGGCAGCATCAGCGCGGATTTGAGGTAAGCCAGCCAAGCCGCCATCACCAGATAGTCCGCCGCCAGTTCCAGCCGCAACGCCTCAGCCTGTTCGATATAGGTCAGGTACTGATCGACCAGATCGAGGATCGACAACCGCCGCAGATCAACCTTCTGCCGCCGCGCCAGATCGAGCAGCAGATCAAGTGGCCCTTCCCAGCCGTCCAGCTCAAGGTACAGCGCGGCGTCGTCAGTCGCCGCCGTGCCGATCCCTTGCCACTCCTCGTCGGGCAGGGTCAGAGCTGGGGTGTCGATCAGGTCGGTCACGCTTCGGTGCTCACCAAAGCCAACAGCGCATCCCGCTTGGCAATAAGCGCGCCATGATCGCCGTCCGCCCCATCGAGCCGGGTTGCCGTCAGCGCCCGCTCCAGCCGCTCAGCACCTTTGGCCGAAAGCGCGGGCAGTGCCTTACAAATACCGATCATGTCGTCCGGCTTGGCCCAGCAATTGAGCGCAATGTCACAGCCCGCCGCCACCGATTTGGCCGCGCGGTCAGGCACAGTCCCGCTCAGCGCTTCCATATCGAGATCGTCGGTCATCAGCAGGCCATCGAAACCGATTTTGCCGCGGATGATTTCCTGTATGATGAACGGCGATTGGGTCGCCGGATTTTCACTGTCCCAGGCGGTGAATTTGAGGTGGCCGGTCATGCCGGTCGGGGCATCGTTCAGTGCGCGGAACGGGGCCAGATCGCTCTCCAGATCGGCCTCACACTCCGTAACCGTCGGCATCGCCTTGTGCGTATCGCAATGGGTCCGGCCATGGCCCGGCAGATGTTTGATCGTGCCCGCCACTCCGGCGCGGGAAAGGCCATCGAGCACCGCCCGGCCAATCGCGGCGACCCGCAGCGGCTCGTACCCATAGGCGCGGTCGCCGATCACATCGTGCGCGCCGTGTTGCCGAACATCGAGTACGGGGGCGTGGGTACAGGTGATCCCGGCTTCGGCGAGGTCCATCCCGAGCGCTTCGGCATTGGCGCGGGCGGCCTCAATCGCGCTGGCCGGGGCCAGATCATAGAGCCGGTCAAACGCCGCGCCAGCCGGATAGGCCGGCCAGACTGGCGGCTTCATCCGCTGGACCCGCCCGCCTTCCTGATCGATCGTGATTAGCAGACGGTCCCGGCCATGGATTTCGCGCAACTGATCGGTCAGTGCGCGCAACTGCGCGCGGCTCTCCACATTGCGGCCAAAGATGATGTAGCCCGCCGGGTCCGCCTCACGGAAAAAGGCGCGCTCATCAGCGCTGAGGGCCAGACCGGACAGGCCAAAGATTGCAGGTGTCATAACGCGCTGAAAGTCGCACTGCGGCGGCGCTTGTGCAAGCGCCGCCGGTGCAATCCGTGTGGATTATCCGTTTACTTGACCATGCAGGACAGGCCCGCACCCTTCAACTTGCTGCAGAGCGCGCTGGCACCCGCGGCATCCGGGGCAACGGCCTGCAGCCGGTAGATCGTGCCGTTATCGGCGCTGCCCGCGACAACCCGGTGCGAAACGCCCGAAAGAACGCCCTTGGACTGGCCGACCAGCTTTGACCAATCAGCCTCCGCCGCTGCTTTGGACGAATAGGCGCCGACCTGCACGCCGACACCGCCGCTTGGCGCTGCAGGCTGACCAACGTTCATGCCGGGCTTGGCCGCAGCATCAGCGTTGGTTGCCGCCGGGACCGGAGCCGCGCCTTTGTCGGCGCCGCCCAGCTGGGCCGGGCGGTTCTGGCCTTCGGATACGGCAAAGCTTGAATCGCCAGTGCCATCGAACTGCTTGCCGCCCGGATCCTTGGGCGCTTCCTTGTACGGCTGGGCGTCGGCCTGAACCAGACTGCCATCGGCGGCCAATGCCGGGTCAGGACTGCGGTGGGTGGCCCACCAGATCGCGCCAATCAGCACGGCTAACGCAACCAGCCCCATCAGGACCAGCTTCATCATTCCGCTGGAATCGCCATCTTCATAGTCGTCGTCGTCGTCGCCAGCGCTCTCGAGCCAGGGCAGACGCTCGTCCTCGTCGGTCAGTGCCAGTTGTTCGGTTTCCAGCGGTTCGCCGTCTTCACCGTTCCACTCTTCGCCTTCGCGTGTGCCGTCGATGCCCATAGCTACATTTCCTCAACCGCCTCAACGCCCAGAATGGCGAGGCCGTTATGGATAAGTTGCCCGATTTGCGTGGCAAGATAAAGCCTTGCCGCGCTCAGTTTACCATTCTGTGCCACGATGAAGCGCTTCTCCGGGCGATCATTGCCGACATTCCAGAAAGCATGAAGCGCCCCGGCCAGCTCATAGAGGTAGAACGCCACCCGGTGCGGTTCGCGCGCGGCGGCGGCTGCTTCGACCAGCCGGGGGAACTGCGCGGCCAATTTGATCAGCTCCAGCTCTTCATCACCCAGCAGTTCCAGATCGCTGTCCGCCGGGGCAAAGCCTTCGGCCGCGCCCTTGCGCAGGGTCGAGCGGATCCGGGCGTGGGCATACTGCACATAGAACACCGGATTGTCTTTTGACGCTTCGACCACCTTGTCGAAATCAAAGTCCATCTGCGCTTCGGGCTTTCGGGTCAGCATGGTGAAACGGACGACATCCTTGCCAACCATTTCGACCACATCGGCCAGCGTCACGAAGTTGCCCGACCGCTTGGACATCTTGAACGGCTGGCCGCCCTTCATCAGCTGGACCATCTGGACCAGTTTGACTTCAAACGGTTTTGACCCGCCTTCAGTCTGGGTCAGCGCGGCGACCGCAGCCTTGATCCGCTTGACCGTACCGGCATGATCGGCACCCCAGATATCGACCAAGGCGTCGGCGCTCTGGGCTTTCTGGAAGTGGTAGGCGAGGTCGGCGCCGAAATAGGTCCAGCTGCCGTCGCTCTTCTTGATCGGGCGATCCTGATCGTCGCCAAACTTGGTTGAGCGGAACAGCGGCAGTTCGACCGGCTCCCAATCGTCGAGCGTCTTGCCCTTGGGCGCTTCGAGCTGTCCGTCATAAACCAGATCGCGCGCCCGTAACCACTTCTCAGCAGCTTCGGGTTTGCCCGCAGCCTGCAGTTCAGCCTCGGAACTGAACAGATCGTGCTCGATGCCAAGCAGCGATAGGTCATGCCGTATGATCTTCATCATCGCCGCAACTGACGCTTTACGGAAATCCGCGAGCCAATCTGCTTCGGGCAATCCCACGAACTTGTCGCCATACAGTTGTGCCAACGCTTGGCCTACAGGGACCAAATAGTCGCTCGGATAGAGGCCCTCAGGGATTTCCCCGACCGTCTCACCCAAGGCCTCGCGATAGCGCAGATGGACCGAGCGGGCGAGGACATCAACCTGGCCGCCGGCATCGTTGACATAGTATTCGCGGATCACCTTGTGACCAGCCCATTCGAGCAAGCTGGCCAAGGCATCGCCGACCACTGCGCCCCGGCAATGGCCCATATGCATCGGCCCGGTTGGATTGGCCGAGACATATTCGACGTTCACTGTCGTTCCGCCACCGACGATTGAGCGGCCATAGTCGCCTCCCGCCGCCGCGATCGCGCGCAGTTCGGCCAGCCAGGCATCTGCCGCAACCCGCAGGTTGATGAAGCCGGGACCGGCGATTTCAGCGGAAGTGACCGACGGCAGCTTCAGCAATTCCGCCACCAGCGCCTCAGCCAGCGCGCGCGGATTGGTGCCAGCGGGCTTGGCCAGCACCATCGCTGCGTTGGTCGCAAGATCGCCGTGGCTGGGATCGCGCGGCGGCTCAACCGTGATCGCGGCGCGGTTCAACCCGGCGGGCAGCGTGCCTGCGGCTTCGAGCGCGTCAAGCGCAGCGGCGATGTGGGCCGAAAAGGCGGCGTAAAGCGTAACGGTCTTGGTCATGCCGGGCGGTTAGCCGGTTTATGCAGAAAATGAAATCCTCCCCGGCACGGGGAGGATTTACCGAGTCGCGTTATAGGTCAGCTGTTCTTGGCTTAGCTGAAAGCCAACCAGCACTTCGAAAGTCGCCCGCGCGATCGCGGCCTTCACTTCGGGCTGCGACAGCGGATCAATCGCGGCCTCATCCTCACCAGCGCGGCGGCGGCGGGTGATGCGTTCGCGGATATCAGCGGGCAGGCTAGCTTCGGCCTTGTCGACATAGGCTCCGCCCGAGCTGCGGCCCTGGGCGCGTTCCTGACCATCGGCGAAAGACAGCGTAACCTGGCCAACCCGCTTGGTCACCACGGCCTTGCCGCCGCGCAGCACGGTGATGAAATAAGGGATCGTGACGGTCCGCGCGCCGCGGGTGTCGGTGCGGCGGGCCAGCACATCAAAGCTGACGTTGGTGAACACCTTGTCACCCGATTCGTTGCATTCGCTGCGGACGTTGGTCATCGCTGCGACCAGATCGACATTCGCCGCCGTGGTATCGCCGGGCGTCCGGAACAGCGTGATATCGCCGGTGAAATCAGGAATACCGACCGCCGGGCAAGCGCTGCGCACCGCAGCAATACCGACGCCATCATCGATCACGATATCCCCGGCGGATTTGCAACCCGCCAGAGCGGCGGCCAGCGCGAGGGCGGAAATCAGGCGAAATCGAGCGGTCATTCGGTTGTCCTTGGCTAAAGCCGGAATCTGTGTCGCGCCAGCCCTAGCGGCGCACGGGGCAAAGCGCTAGAGGCGGCTTCATGAACGCCCCATTGCCAAGTGCCGATCAGCGCCCCTTGCGCCTGTTGCTCGCCGCCCCGCGCGGCTTTTGCGCCGGGGTCGACCGGGCAATCGATATCGTTGATCTGGCGCTGCAACGCTATGGCGCGCCGGTCTATGTCCGGCATGAGATCGTCCACAACCGCTTTGTGGTCGATAGCCTGAAAGCCAAAGGCGCGATCTTTGTCGAGGAACTGGACGAAGTGCCCGACGGCGCCCCGGTGGTGTTCAGCGCCCATGGCGTGCCCAAGGCGGTGCCAGCCGAAGCAACCAGCCGCGGGCTCGATTGGCTCGACGCGACCTGTCCGCTGGTGTCCAAGGTCCACCGCCAGGCCGAACGCCAGCTCGATGCCGGGCGGCACATTCTGTTCATTGGTCACAAGGGCCATCCCGAAGTCATCGGCACGCTGGGGCAGGTTCCAGAAGGCACAATCACGCTGGTCGAGACAGTCGAGGACGTTGCCGCATTGGACTTTGGTTCTGGCGATGCGCTGGCTTTCCTGACGCAGACCACGCTATCGGTCGACGATACCGCCGAAATCGTGAACGCGCTGCGCACCCGGTTCCCGCAGATCGTCGGGCCCAAGGCCGAAGACATTTGCTATGCCACGTCCAACCGGCAAGCCGCCGTCAAGGCGATTGCGCCCGAATGCCAGCTGGTACTGGTGATCGGTGCGCCCAACAGTTCGAACTCGGTCCGGCTGGTCGAGGTTGCGCAGCGCTGCGGCGCGCGCGGGATGTTGGTCCAGCGCGGCGATGAAATCGCGCCCGAATTGCTCGATGGGGTGGATGTGCTGGGCCTCACCGCCGGGGCCTCGGCCCCTGATGAACTGATCCGCGAAGTGATCGACCGGATCAGCGCGCTGCGCGATGTGACGGTCGAGCAAGTGGTGACGGCCGAGGAAAAGATGGTGTTCAAACTGCCCCGGCAATTGACCGACTGATGGCGGTCTACACCCACCTCGCCGCCGAAGATCTGGCCGCGTTGATTGCCCATTTCGATGTCGGCGAACTGACCAGTGCCAAAGGGATTGCAGAGGGCGTTTCCAATTCCAACTGGCTGGTCGAAACCACCGGCAGGCATGGCACCCCCGCCCGGTTCATCCTGACCATGTACGAATTCCGGATCGAAGTGGCCGACCTGCCGTTTTTCCTGTCGCTGCTCGATCACCTCGCCGCCAAAGACTGTCCGGTGCCGCGCACGATCCACGACCGGGACGGCGCGCTGTACCGGATGATCGGTGATAAGGCCGTCGCGTTAATCGAGTTTCTGCCCGGCGTTTCAGTCAGCCATCCCACAGCGGATCAGGCCCGTGCGGTTGGGCGGGCCTTGGCGCAGATGCACCTTGCCAGCGCCGACTTTGCCGGAACCCGCGAAAACGCAATGAGCCTGACCGAATCGCGGCGGCTGGCAGAGGCTTGCGGGCATGACGGGATGACTTCGATCGACCCGGCGCTGGCAGCACTGGTGGAGCGCGAACTGCCCTTGCTGGAAGGCAGCTGGCCGACCGCCCTGCCCCGCGCGGTGATCCACGCCGATCTGTTTCCGGACAATGTCCTGATGCTGGGCAGCGCAGTGACTGGGCTGATCGACTTCTACTTCGCCTGCACCGATCTGGCTGCCTACGATGTCGCGGTGACCCATGCCGCTTGGTGTTTTGAAGCCCACGGCGGCAATTTCAATCCGGCGATTTCGGCCGCGCTGCTGGGTGGTTACGAGGCACTTCGGCCGTTGTCATCGGACGAACGCGCTGCCTTGCCGGTGCTGGCCCGCGTCGCCGCGCTGCGCTTTACTATGAGCCGCGCGTTCGATTGGCTCAACACCCCGGCCGATGCGCTGGTGGTCCGCAAAAGCCCGATGGCCTTTGCCCGGCGGCTGGAATTCTATGCCGATCCGGCCAATGCCGGGGTCTTTGCCCAGTCATGAAAACAGACATGAAAAAGGTCGAAATTTTCACCGATGGGGCCTGCAAAGGCAACCCCGGCCCCGGCGGCTGGGGCGTGGTGCTGCGGATGGGGCACCATGAAAAGGATCTGGCCGGAAACGAGCTTGCCACCACCAACAACCGGATGGAGCTGACCGCGGTAATCCGGTCGCTGCAAGTCTTGAAAGAACCGTGCCACGTCCACCTGCACACCGACAGCCGCTATGTGATCGACGGGATCACCAAGTGGATTTTCGGCTGGCAAAAAAACGGTTGGAAAACCGCCGCCAAAAAGCCGGTGCTGAATGCCGATCTATGGCAGGAACTGTTGCTGGCCACCAAACGCCACCGAATCGAATGGATCTGGGTCAAAGGCCATGACGGCCACCCCGAAAACGAACGCGCGGACAAACTCGCCAGCGACGCGGCGCTGGCAGTTTAGCCTAGCGGAAGCGTACCGGGCTGTAAGGCGCCGGATCAACCACACCGCCGCTCTGCCCCAGCAGCAGGGCCAGAGCCAGATCAGCGGCGGCGGGCGCGGTCTGGATGCCAAAGCCGCCTTGCCCGGCAAACCAGAAGAAATTCCGTTGCGCCGGATCAAACCCGTAAACCGGCAGCCGATCAGGGGCGAAAGTGCGCAATCCGGCCCATTTATGCTCCAACCGCAGCACCGGCCAATCGACCACCGCTTCGAACCGGTCGATTGCCATGGCCAGATCCAGTTCATCGGGCGCTGCATCGCACGGCAGGCTGGCGATTTCGTCATGCGGGCTCAGCCACAGCTTGCCGGCCTCGGGCTTGAAATAGAACGAGCCATCAAAGCCGAGCGTCAGCGGCAGGTCTGGCGGCACCCGGTCACCGCAATCAAGCTGGGCCATGGTCCGCCGATACGGCTGCATGCCCAGCGGCATCAGCCCGCAGCGCTGTGCAACATCATCGGCCCAGGCCCCGGCGGCATTGATCAACACCGCAGCACGGGCAGACCGCCCGCTTTGCAAAGCGATCTCCCACCCAGAACCCAGCCATTCGGCCCGTTCCAGCCGCGCCCGGCACAACAGTTCTGCCCCGCCCTGGCGCGCCTGACCTAGCCACAACTGGTGCAGCCCGGCCACATCGATATCGCAGCAATCCGGCTCGACCACCCCGTGCTGCCATTCGCCACGCAACCCCGGCAGGCGGGCTTCGAGTGGAGCGCGATCAAGCCATTCGATCCGCACCCCGAGCGCCGCGAACTCTGCGGCAAAAGCCTCCAGCCCGGCCAATTCGTCAGCCCGCCCCAGGGTCAGCGCGCCGCGCTGGCTGAGCAGGCCGTTATCCTTCAGGAACGGGCCGGAAGCGGCGGTCAGCGGCAGGACCAGCGGCCCGCCATAGCTTTCGGTCCAGAACGCCGCAGACCGCCCGGTTGCGTGGTAGCCGGGGCGATCCTCAGCCTCCAGCAGCAGCACCCGGCCATGCGGCGCGAGCCCAGCGGCAAGCGAGGCCCCGGCCATTCCGGCGCCGACAATCGCAAAGTCGAACCGCTCGCTCACCCGGAAATTCGCGCCATGAAGGCATCGCAAGCAGCCAGCGCGCGGTCCCGCACACCAGCGGCTTCGCGCAGGATTTCGTGGTGGCTTTCGGCGCCAAAGCGGACCAGTTCGCAGTTTGGCAACCGCTCAGCCGCCTTGGCGATTGGGCCGAAGGCGACCAATTTGTCATTGTCCGTGCCCAGCATCAGCACCGGCATCCGAACCGCTTCCAGCACACCGGGCGCAGCCAGCAGCCGCATCGAGGCATAGCCGCGCTCGACCCAGCCCCAGCTGCCCGGCCCGGTCACGAGTTCGGGGCGTTTATCGCGCCAGAACAATTCGTCCTGATAGCGCAGCGTATCGTGGGTCAGCAAACCGGCGCGCGAATCAGGTGGCACGCCGGGCTTGTCGCTCCATTTCCAGGCCGGGCGGCGCGGATCGCCGATCCGGGTCATAATTTTGGCAATCAGATGCATCAGCGGCACCGGCAGCACCGATGCGGCAAATCCCAGCATTGGCGCAGCCAGAATAATCCCGTCAGGATCGACCCGGCCCTCAGCGGCGGCGCGCAGCACCAGATGTCCGCCCATCGAATGCCCGATCAGAATGTGCGGCCCCGGCGTTTCGGCCTTCCAGCGCGCCCACAGCAGCGCCAGATCATCGACCCAGGTGGCATAGTCATCAATATGTCCGGTGACGGCATCGGCACCAAGCCGCCCCGATCCGCCCTGCCCGCGCCAGTCCGATCCGGTCACACGCCACCCGGCCGCGTGCCAGTGGGCCATGACGTCGAGATACTTCTCATAGAAGTCGGCGCGTCCCTGCAGGAACAGGATCGATCCTTTGGCGGCTCCGGCGGGCTGCGGCCAATCGATCCGCCGGACCGGATGGCCATCCCCCGCCTGCCACAGGCTTTCAACCGCGACAGCAGGAATTTCCCGGCGATCACTGACTTTCAACACTTGGCTAATTCCAGCCTCCTGAGGGTAGTTACTTTTTGGTAAGTCCTGCCGCTTAGACAGGCTCCCACTATCAGGGGGCCTTCAATGCCGGACGTCGAATTTCGTTACCTGCTGCTCGGAGGCTTGGCAATCGCACTGGCGGTTGCGGCCTATACCGATTTGAAGCGGCGTCAGATCGATAACGGATTGAACGCAGCCATTGCGCTGACGGCCCCGCTCTATTGGTATTCCGCCGGATTTTCGCTGTGGCCCGATGTGGCCTGGCAAATCGGTATGGCGTTGATCGTGCTGTTCGTCTTTGCGCTGATCTTTGCCAAGGGCGGAATGGGCGGCGGCGACGTCAAGCTGCTGGCCGCGCTATCGCTGTGGCTGCCGCCGCTGGTCTTTTTCACCGTCCTGTTCCTGACCTCGCTGGTTGGCGGGGCGATGTCGATGGTCGCAGGCGCTCGCAATCTTTCGCTGGGCAGCGATGCCCCGGCCAAGCGCGGTCTGGCCTATACCGGCACCACGCTGTGGCTGCTGGGATCTTGCTACATCGCTTGGGTCATGAACGGCGGCGCGCCGCTGAATGCCGGGGCTGTGCTGCCTGGGATTGCGGTCAAGCTGGCGGTTGGCGGCCTGCTGATCGTAACCGCCGCAGGCGCGATGATCGTTTCCCGTAATCAGAAGGGCCGGATCCCGGTGCCTTATGGTCTGGCCATTTCAACCGGCGGTTTGCTGGTTCTGGCCAGTCAATTTCTTGTCCCAGCAGCAGGGGCATTCTCAGCCTCTGGGCTGGGGTGAACCAGATTTTAACCAGTTTAGCCGATTAAACACGGACGTTTTCGGATTTCTTCTAGGGGGCTCGTATAGCCATGGATAAAAAGAAGCTGTTGCTGCTGCTTGGCGCACTGATCATCGCGGTCGGTACGGCCATGGCTGCTCGGAGCCTGTTCGCTGGTGCAGGTGCACCCAAGGCAGAAGCATCGCAAGAGGTCCCCAAGGGTCCCAAGGTTCTGGTCGCCCAGCGCGCCCTGCCGGTCGGCACGATCATCACGGCCGATTCGATTGCCTTCCAGCTCTGGCCAAAGGAAATGGTTCAGGACGCTTACTTCATCGACGGCGAAGCCGACATGAACAAGCTGCTGGGCACCGTGGTCCGCTATCCGATCACCGCCGGTCAGCCGGTTACCCAAGGCGCACTGGTTGCACCGGGCGATCGCGGCTTCCTTGCTGCGGCGCTTGGCCCAGGCATGCGCGCTGTGACGATCCCCGTATCCGCCAAGACCGGCGTCGGCGGGTTTGTGTTCCCGGGTGACCATGTTGACCTGATGCTGACCCAGACCGTTCCGGGCCGCGATGGCGGTTCGGCGCTGAAAACCACCGAGACAATCTTGCGCAACGTCCGCGTGCTCGCCACCGATCAGTCGACCGAAACGACTGTCGAAGAAGGCAAGACCGTGGTCCGTGCATTCCGCACCGTGACGCTCGAAGTCACTCCCAAGATTGCGGAAAAGATCTCGGTCGCCCAGACCATCGGCACGCTCAGCCTGTCGCTGCGCAGCCTGGCTGACAATCAGTCGGAACTCGATTCAGCGATTGCCAGCGGCAACATCAAAGTTCCGACCGGCGCCAGCAAGGAACAGGAAGAAAAGTTCCTGAGCCAAGCGATGAACCGTCCGATTGATGGCGGCGGCACCTTTGTCACTGGCGGCGATGTTTCGCGCTTTCAGCGCCGGACTGCCCCGCCAACCGAATCAACCCGGCCTGCTGCACCCAGCTATGCACCGACCTTCAATGCCCCGATGGCATCAGGTCCGCGCGGCGCTGCTTCGGCACCCGTCCGGTCCGCTCCGGTGGTCCGCGTGACCCGCGGCAAAACCACCACTGAAGAATCTGCAGGGGGCAATTGAGATGCTGAGCACCACGATCCCGAGCGCCCCTGTGGCCGCCATGAAAGGCAAAACGATGAAGCGCCTTGCCATTACCTTGCTGACTGCCGCCTGCGCAGTGGCCCCGCTTGCCCTGGTTCCGGCTGATCAAGCCAAAGCCCAGTCGGTCAGCCGTCCGGCCAACGATATTGTCCTCTCGATTGGCCGCGGCCAGTTGGTGACGGTCGGCGGCGTCATGGCCGACGTGTTCGTCGCCGATGACCGAGTCGCTGACGTGCAGGTCAAGTCGGGCCGCCAGCTATATGTCTTCGGCAAAGGCGGCGGTGAAACCACGGTCTATGCCAGCAATGCGGCAGGCGACATTATCTGGTCAGCCAACATCCGCGTGGGTTCAAACATCGATAGCGTCGATCAGATGCTGAAGATGGCGATGCCCGATGCCAAGATCACCGTTTCGACCATGGGCACCAACACCTTCCTGCTGACCGGCACCATTGCCGCGCCCGAAGATGCCGCTGAAGCCCAGCGGCTGGTTCAGGCCTTTGTCGGCAAGGAAGCCAACGTTATTGCCCGCCTGAAAATGGCGACACCACTGCAGGTCAACTTGCAGGTCCGGTTTGCCGAAGTCAGCCGCACGCTGGTGCGCGAAATCGGCACCAACCTGATCACCCGCGACCAGTCGGGCGGAATGCTGTTCGGCGCCAGCCGAGGTCGCAGCCCCGGCACGATCGGGCCCGTGAATACCACCGGGATGCCGATGCTTGACGCTTCGTCGACCTTTGGCCTGCCTGCAGGCTCGGTCTCGTTGCCGTTCAACCCGGCTACTGGCCAGTTTGTAACCGGCGGCACCGAGTACAAGTTCAACGCTAACTCGGCCGGAACGACTGCGCTGGGCTTTGCGGGCAAGCTGCTCGGCCTCGACGTGCTGGGCGCGCTTGACCTTGGCGAAAAGCTGGGTCTGGTGACCACGCTGTCGCAGCCCAACCTGACCGCGCTTTCGGGCGAAACGGCTGACTTTCTGGCGGGCGGCGAATATCCGATCCCGATCAGCCAGGGCCTTGGCACCACTTCGATCGAATACAAGCGCTTTGGTGTCAGCCTGAGCTACACCCCGACAGTGCTGTCGAACGGCCGCATTTCGATGCGGGTCCGCCCGGAAGTGTCGGAACTGTCGAGCCAGGGCGCCATCACCGTCAACGGCTTCCAGGTTCCTGCCCTGACCGTTCGCCGGGCCGAAAGCACGGTGGAACTGGGTTCGGGTCAGTCAATGATGATCGCCGGCCTGATGAGCAACAGCTCGCAGCAGACGGTTGAAAAGCTGCCGGGGGCCGGCGATCTGCCGATCATCGGCTCGCTGTTCAAATCGACCAGCTTCCGCAAGGGCGAGAGCGAACTGGTGATCGTGGTCACGCCCTATCTGGTGAACCCGGTTAACGCCAACGACATCAAGCTGCCGACCGATGGATACAACAACCCGAACGAACTGCAGCGCGTGTTCGGCAATCAGGAAAGCAACGGCAAATCTGGCCAGCAGCGCCCGATGCCCAGCGCCGCCCCCGACCAGGGCGCTCCGCCGCCCCGGGTTGGGGATCTTGACGTGCCGACCCCGATCCAGAGCCCGCGTCCCACCGGGGACAAGGAAGACAAAAAGGGCAAGCGCCGCAACCGCACAGCTGACGCCGGTTATGCCGGTCCTGGCTTTGACCTGAACTGAGAGAGGTGAACAACCATGCGTAATCCCGTTTCATATAAAGCGCTGGCCTCGGCCCTCTCCGCTTCGCTGGTCCTGGCTCTGGGTGGCTGCGGCGGTATGGCCAGCAACACCAGTCTGGAAAGCATCCACCAGCCAGTGGTTAGCCGGACCAACTACACGCTCGACATTTCAGCGGGTCCGGGCGGGGTTTCGATCCCCGAACAGCGCCGCCTGTCGGGCTGGTTCGAAGCACTCGACCTGCGTTATGGTGATCGGATCGCGATCGACGATCCGCTGAAAAGCGGTGCGACCCGCGCGGCAGTGGACGGTGTGGCCGGCCGTTATGGCGTGATCGTGGGCGAAGACGCCCCGGTTACTCCCGGCTTCGTCAACCCCGGTACAGTCCGGATCGTGGTGACGCGGTCTTCGGCGACGGTTCCGGGCTGCCCGGACTGGTCCGCCAAAAGCGAAACCAACCTCAAGAACGGCACCAGCAGCAACTATGGTTGCGCGACCAATTCGAACATCGCGATGATGGTGGCCGATCCCGAGCATCTGATCCAGGGCGCCTCGACTAAGGGAGCCACCACGGTGATGACCGGCACCAAGGCGATCGATTCCTACCGCAACGCGCAACCGACCGGTGAAAACGGTCTGTCCAAGCAGTCTACCCAGTCAGGGGGGAAGTAAGACCATGAATGCCCCTTGGAAACCCGGTGCACCCGGTGGCCGCGATGCTTTCGCCGCCTATATCTGCGATGATGCCGCACTCGATGTGCTGCGCCCCGTCGTAATCGAAATGGGCTGGCAGCCCGAGAAGTGCAACAAAGGCGGTCTGCGCAACGCAGTCCAGTCGCTGTCGATCTCGGCCAGCCCCAACATCCTGATGGTCGATCTGTCGGAAAGCGGCGACCCGCTGTCCGATATCAACGCCCTGGCCGAGGTTTGCGAACCCGGCACGGTGGTGATCGCGGTCGGCCAGGTCAACGACGTGCGGCTCTACCGCGATCTCGTGGCCAGCGGGATCCATGATTACCTGCTGAAACCGCTCTCGCCGGCTCAGGTTCGTGATGCACTGGTCAATGCTCAGGCCGTCTTTGCGGCGCCCAAGCAGCACGATGCGAACACCGCCAAGCGGCACATTTCGACCGCCGTGATCGGTACCCGCGGCGGGGTCGGTGCTTCGACCATCGCCACTTCGCTCGCCTGGCTGTTCTCGGCCGACGAGAAGATGCCGACCGCGTTGCTCGATCTGGATGTCCACTTCGGCACCGGCGCCTTGGCGCTCGATCTGGAGCCGGGCCGCGGCCTGACTGACGCGATCGAGAACCCGGGCCGGATCGACGGGCTGTTTATCGAACGCGCCATGATCCGCGCCAACGACAATCTGGCGATCCTGTCAGCCGAAGCGCCGATGAACTCACCGCTGATGACCGATGGTGCGGCCTTCGTGCAGCTGGAGGAAGAATTCCGCCAGGCGTTCGAAATGACCGTGATCGATCTGCCGCGCAACATGCTGATCAACTTCCCGCACCTGCTCGCCGATGTAAACGTGGTGGTGGTGGTGGCGGAAATGACGCTGGCTTCGGCCCGCGACACCATCCGGATCCTGTCCTGGCTTAAAACCAATGCCGCCCACGTTCAGCCGATCGTGGTCGCCAACAAGGTTCAGTCGGGTCTGGCCGAAATCAGCAAGTCCGATTTCGAAGCCTCGATCGAACGCAAGATTGCCTTCACCGTGCCCTACGATGTGAAAGCTGCAACCAATGCGGCCAAGCTGGGCCAGACCTTTGCCGATGCCAACCGCACGACCAAGGCCGGAGCCGCGATCCGCGACGTCGCCAAAACGATCATGGGCGTGGGCGAAGGCGAAGCGATCGACGACAAGGCCAAACCGAAATCGTCGCTGCTCGGCAAAATCGATCTGAAGGGCATGCTGTCAAAGAAGGTCAAGCCCGCTGCCAAGGCCAAGGAAACGGCCTGAACTGAATGCGCCACCGGGGCCCAGCCAAAGCGGGTCCCGGTCAACCAAGAAGGTGTAAGCCTGCGATGAACATTGTTCAGCTCCTGCTGATTGCCGTGGGCCTGATGAGCTTCATGGTGTTGGGCTACCTGGCATTTGCCGGGCCGTCTGCCGCCAAGGAAGGCCAGCGCCGCCTGCAGGCAGTGCGCTATCGGCATTCGGAAAGCACCAACGACAAGGTCGAGGCCCAGCTCAAGAAAGCTGTCGCCGCCCGCAAGCCCAAGATGCACCACATCGCGGGTTCGGAATCGCGCCTCGCCGCACTGGCGCTGCGCCTGCACCGGACCGGCAAACCGTGGACGCTGTCGCAGTATTTATATGCGTCGGGCGGGCTTGCCGTGGTGATCACGCTGTTGCTTTTCCTCAAATCAGGTTCGGCCCCGCTGTCGCTTGGCGTTGGCCTGCTGTTTGGCGCCGGCTTGCCGCATATGGTGGTCAACTTCTTCATCAAGCGCCGCGGCAATGCCTTTACCAACAAATTTCCCGATGCAATCGAATTGCTGGTCCGCGGCCTTCGGTCGGGCCTTCCGGTCACCGAAACGCTGGGTGTGGTCGCAACCGAAGTTCCTGGCCCGGTGGGCGAGGAATTCAAGCTGGTGAACGAGCGGATCAAGATCGGCAAAACAATGGAGGACGCCCTTCAGGATACTGCTGACCGGCTCAATACGGCTGAATTCAGCTTTTTTGTGATCACGCTGGCAATCCAGCGCGAAACCGGGGGCAACTTGGCCGAAACGCTTTCGAACCTGGCCGATGTGCTGCGCAAGCGCGCGCAAATGAAGCTCAAAATTCGGGCGATGAGCTCTGAATCCAAGGCCTCAGCCTATATCGTGGGTTCGCTGCCATTCATCGTTTTTTCGATGATCTACTCGATTAACCCCAAATACCTGGGCGGCTTCTTTACCGATGATCGCCTGATCGTGACCGGGCTTGGCGGCCTGACCTGGATGAGCATCGGGGCCTTTATCATGGCCAAGATGGTCAGCTTCGAGATCTGAGCGAGGGAAATAGTACACCATGTTTAATGCCCCTCCCGGACCCACGCTGCTTGGTTTTGACGTGCTGTGGATCGGATCGATCCTGGCTGGTTTTGCCGCCATGGCCGTGATGTTTGCGATCTACACCGCCGTCACTATCCGTGATCCGATGCAAAAGCGCGTCAAGGCGCTAAACGATCGGCGCGAACAACTGAAGGCTGGGATCGTCACCCACAGCGCCAAAAAGCGCGCCAGCCTGGTTCGCAAGACCGATACCACCGACAAAATGAAAGACACGATGAACTCGCTGAAAGTGCTTCAGCAGAGTCAGGTCGAAGTCATCATTCAAAAGCTGTCCCAAGCGGGGATTCGGCGCAAGGAACTGGCGATTGTCGTCGTTTTTGCACGAATGGTGCTGCCGGTCGTGCTGGGCGGTTTCGCTGCCTTCATGATCTATGGTCTCAATTATTTTCCAACCTGGGGCGGGATGAAGCGGTTGATGGCTTTTGCCGCCGCAGTCGGCCTAGGTTACAAGGGCCCTGAAATCTACCTGGGCAACCTGATTTCCAAGCGCACCGACGCGATCCGCAAGGGCTTGCCCGATGCGCTCGATCTGCTGGTGATCTGCGCTGAGGCCGGCCTGACTGTCGACGCCGCGTTCAACCGCGTGGCCAAGGAGCTGGGCCGGGCCTATCCCGAGCTGGGCGACGAATTCGCGCTCACTGCAATCGAACTCGCGTTCCTGAGCGAGCGCCGGACGGCCTTTGAAAATTTCGCCTCCCGGGTCAATCTGGATGCGGTGAAGGGCGTGACCACCACCATGGTTCAGACTGAACGCTATGGTACGCCGCTCGCCTCAGCGCTGCGGGTGCTGTCAGCCGAATTCCGCAACGAGCGGATGATGCGCGCCGAAGAAAAAGCCGCCCGTCTGCCCGCGATCATGACTATTCCATTGATCCTGTTTATTCTGCCGGTGCTGTTCGTGGTTATTCTCGGCCCCGCAGCCTGCTCGATTGCCGACGCCTTCGCGGCCAAGCCGGGCGGTCCGAAGTAAGCATCTGACCTTCTAAAAGGCGCAGGCCGGAGTGGGATTACCCTGCTCCGGCCTGTGTCATTTCAGCCCTGCACCACGGCCTGTTCAATTGCGCCAAAGATGGTGTGGCCGGTATCATCGCGCATTTCGATCCGGACCACATCGCCATGGTGCAGGAACGGTGTTTGCGGCTCGCCACCAGCGATCACCTCGATCATCCGCTGTTCGGCGATGCACGAATAACCGCGCCCGCCTGCGCTGCACGGACGGCCCGGCGAGCCATCGGGATCGCGGTTGGATACGGTGCCCGATCCGATGATCGAACCTGCTCCAACCCGGCGGGTCTTGGCCAAGTGGGCAATCAGGGTGCCGAAATCGAACGTGCATTCCGCGCCTGCTTCGGCCCGGCCGAACGGCGCTCCGTTAAGGTCGACCATAAGTACCCCGTTCAGCTTGCCGCCGCTCCAGGCCGGGCCCAATTCATCAGGCGTGACAAACACTGGCGAGAAATGGCTGGCTGGTTTGGATTGGACAAAACCGAACCCCTTGGCCAGTTCGCCCGGGATCAGGTTCCGCAGACTGACATCGTTGACCAGCCCGATCAGCCGGATGTGGTCCAGCGCGGCTTCGGCCGAAACGCCTTGTGGGACATCGCCAGTAACGACGCAAATCTCGGCCTCCATGTCACAGCCCCAGGCCTCGTCGAGCAGACTGATCGGCTCGCGCGGGCCGCGCAGATCGTCGCTGCCACCCTGATACATTAGCGGATCATGCCAGAAACTGTCCGGCAAATCAGCCCCGCGCGCCTTGCGGACCAGTTCGACGTGATTGACGTAAGCGCTGCCATCAGCCCACTGAAAGGCCCGCGGCAACGGCGCAGTAACCCGGCGTTCGTGAAACCGTTCACGCGGGATCGCGCCGTGATCCAGCTCGGTCGCCAGCGCCTGCAGGACCGGCGCGTGCCGGTCCCAATCGTCGAGCGCGGCCTGCAAAGTCGGGACCAGATGATCGGCCGGGGCGTACCAGGCCAGATCATGCGACACCACAACCAGGCGGCCATCCCGGCCTTCAGGGAGCGAGGCTAACTTCATCGGTTATTCTCCTGTGGCCGCAGCCTGATGGTGGATTTGTGCCAGTACGGCTTTGAATGCCTGCCGCTCAGCAGTGGTAAGCGGCGCGAACAGTTTGCGTTCCATGTCGAGCGCAATCGGCATGATTTCGCCGTGAATCCCCCGCCCCGCTGGGGTCAGTTCGAGATGGTGTGAGCGGCCGTCCTGGGCATTGGGGCTGCGATTGATCAGCCCGCGTTCTGCCAGCACCTTGCAAGCGCGGTTGACCGCCACTTTGTCCATCCGGGTCGCGCCGACCAGATCACGCTGGGTCGCCGGCCCAGCATCGCCCAGCACCGCCATCACCCGCCATTCGGGGATTTTCAGCCCGAACCGGGCACGGTACTCGTCGGCAATCCGGTCACTCACCGCGTTGGAGGTTACCGACAGCAGATAAGGCAGGAAATCGGCAAGGCGGGTCTGGTCAGACATCACTGGTTCCTGTTGCAACCAGTTTGCTAAGGGCAAGTGCGGCGGCGCGCAATGCCGCTGTCATTTTTTCGCAAGCTCGGGCGCAGCAGCAACAAAGGCGGGATGTTCGCGCAGCGCGGCGTCAATCCGAACCAGCCGGGGAAAGCCGTCCAGCGGCGTATCAAACCGGCGAGCGTTGGTCATTTGCGGCACCAGGCACAGATCGACCAGATCCGGCTGATCGCCCCCGAACAAGCCCGCTGCAGGGGCCTGTAATTCCAGCGCGGCAAAGCCTGCGAGAATCCAGTGCTGATACCACCGCGTCACGCCGGCATCATCCTGATTCAGCTCTGACCGCAACCGGTGCAGCACCCGTAGATTGTTCAAAGGATGGATATCGGCGATGATAATCAGCGCCTTGGCCATCACCCCGGCGCGGGCGAGCGGATTAACGGGGATCAGCCGCGGGCCCGGCGAAGTTGCATCTAGGTATTCGATGATCGCCAGACTTTGCGCCAGCAGGTGTCCACCAATCGAAAGCGCTGGCACAAGTCCCTGCGGGTTCAGCGTGCGGTAGTCTGGAGCGCTTTGTTCAGCCGCAACAAGGTCGATTGGCACGGTGCGATAAGCTACCCCTTTCAGGTGCAGCGCAATCCGGACCCGGTAAGCGGCGGACGACCGCCAATAATCGTACAGGACAACCTCGTCGCTCATCCCAGCACCCTTCCGGCCACGGCCTGCAATTTGGCGATCAATACCGGATCGCGGGCGTCTGCTGCGGTCATTACGGCATGGTCGAGCGCTGTATCGATTGGACTGGCAGCGCGGCGTTTCGGCAGCATTCCCGCAAACCGGCGCAGAACGGCGCGGGCCAGTTCGTTGTTGCGTGCCATCACCCGCATCACTTCGCTGGCTTCGACGCCGTCATCGCTCTCGCGCCAACTGTCATAGTCGGTCACCATTCCGATCAGTCCGTAAGGCAGTTCAGCCTCTCGCGCCAATCGCGCTTCGGGCATCGCGGTCATCCCGATCACGTCGGCGCCCCAGCTTTGGTAGAGCTTGCTTTCGGCCCGGGTCGAAAACTGCGGCCCTTCGATCGCGATATAGCAGCCGCCGTGGTGGACGACCGCTTCTTCCAGCCGGGCGGCTTCGGCCAATCCGGCGGAGAGCCGCTGGCAGACTGGATCGGCGAGGCTGACATGGGCAACCAGACCAGGCCCGAAGAACGAGTTTTCTCGGCTAGTGGTCCGGTCAATAAACTGATCGACAGCCACGAAGTGGCCAGGCGCCATTGCTGAATTGAGCGAACCGATCGCCGAAACCGCCACGATATCGCTGACCCCGCAACGCTTAAGGACGTCGATATTAGCGCGGTAATTCACTGCACCGGGCGGAACCGCATGGCCCGGCCCGTGGCGCGGCAGAAACGTAAAGCGCACCCCCGCCAGTGTCCCGGTAGTGACAGCGCCCGATGGCAGGCCAAACGGGCTGGCCACTTCGATCACTTGCGCAGCGTCCAGCCCGATCCCGGCCGCGAGGCCCGAACCGCCGATTACGCCAATGTGCCAAGAACCGCTCATTTGTGAGCGAGGATACCCGCCATGATGAAGTCAATGCAATGCTCACGATAGCGATCGCGCAATTGATCGGTCAGCGCCTCGGTATCGTAGCAATGCTTGAGCACCAGCCGCGACGAAAAGAACCGGTCGCAGGCCCCAGTCGCGGTGAAGTAGAACATCTGCGGATCGACATTCCGGAACACGCCTTCGCGCACCCCATCCTCGATCAGCCTGTCATAGGCCCGGCTAAGCGGGGTTAGATAGCTGTCGGCAATCCGGTGCGCTTCCTCATCGTCGCTTTCGCGGACCAGCCGCATCAGCAAGCGGTTGAGGTAGGGGGTGGTGTAATAGGTATCGACCATTGCCCCGATGTGGCGACGCAGCCGCGCTTCGGGCGGCATATCCTTGGCCATCAGCGCATCGACCGCCTGAACGATCCCGGCCATGTCGCGATCGAGCAGCGCCTTCATCAATCCGGCTTTGTTGCCGAAGTAGTATTTGACCAGCGCCGAATTGAGCCCCGACCGCAGCGACAGTTCAGACAGCGAGATATCGACAATATCGCCCTCGCGCATGATGTCCGACGCGGTCTGCAACAGCAGATCGCGCGCACCGGGCGGGGCTTCGGAAATGTCTCGCTGCGGTGCGCTGCTCATGAATAAGGTGGCTCCCCTCCCCACCATGGGTAGAAATCGGGCATATCCTGCGAAACCCGTAACGGAAAGACAGGCGGCCGCTTCTCGAGGAAACTTTGCACACCTTCCTTTGCATCTGCCCCTTTGGACAGGCGGTAGATCGCCCGGCTATCGACTTTGTGAGCTGCCATCGGGTGATCGCCCGAAGGAACCCGCCACAGCATCGCCCGGGTCATCGCGACCGATACGGCCGAAGTATTGTCGGCGATCTCGCGCGCTAGCCCGCGCGCCGCGTCGATCAGTTCGCCTTGCGGATGGACTGAGCGGATCAGCCCGCCCCGTAGGGCTTCCTGCGCATCAAAGATCCGCCCGGTCATGCACCATTCCAGCGCCTGATTGATCCCGACGATCTTGGGCAGGAACCAGCTTGAGCAGGCTTCTGGCACAATCCCGCGCTTGGCAAAGACAAAGCCATAGCGGGCGTTGTCGCTGGCCAGCCGGATATCCATCGGCAGTTGCATGGTGATGCCCACGCCGACAGCAGCGCCGTTGCAGGCCGAGATCAGCGGTTTCATCGATTGGTACAGCCGCAGCGTCAGCAGCCCGCCGCCATCGCGGACCCGCGGGTCAGACAGATCGGACACTGGCTCGGGATTAGCGAATGGAACCCGCCCATCATCCGGGGTGAGATCAGCCCCGGCGCAAAACGCCCGCTCCCCGGCCCCAGTGAAGATCACCGCCCGCACCGCATCATCGGCATCGGTCCGGTCCATCGCATCGATGATTTCGTCCATCATCGTGCCGGTAAAGGCGTTCATCTTCTCCGGCCGGTTGAGCGTCAGCGTGGCAATGCCCTCGCTGATGTGAAGGTCGATTTGCGAATAGCCCATGCTGTCTCTCTCCCGGGGAGGGTTGGCCGGACGCCACAATGGGCGCCCGGTCCAATCTAGTTGCTTATCTGGGCGCCATGCGGATGCCACCGTCGAGCCGGACGTCTTCGCCGTTGAAATAGCCGTTCTCGATCATGCACATCGCAAGATTGGCATATTCCGGCGGGCTGCCGAGCCGCTTGGGGTTAAGCACCGACGCGCCCAGTGCATCGCGAACCGGTTGCGGCGCGCCGGCCAGCAGCGGGGTGTCGAAGATGCCCGGCAGGATGGTGTTGACGCGGATGTTTTCGCTGGCGAGATCGCGCGCGATCGGCAGGGTCATGCCGACAACGCCGCCCTTTGAGGCCGAATAGGCAGCCTGGCCCATCTGGCCGTCTTCCGCTGCAACCGAAGCAGTGTTGACGATTGCGCCGCGTTCCCCGTCTGCCATCGGATCGAGCGTCAACATTCCGGCTGCCGACTTGGCGATGCAACGGAAAGTGCCGACCAGATTGATCTGGACGATCCAGTTGAAGGCATCGAGCGGGAAGTGCTTGATCGAGCCATCGGTCTTGCTGCGGCTGGCGGTCTTGATCGCGGTGCCGGTACCGGCGCAGTTGACCAGGATCCGCTCTTGCCCATGGGCTTCGCGGGCCTTGGCAAAGGCTGCATCGACGCTGGCATCGTCGGTCACGTTGCATTCGCAGAACACGCCGCCCAATTCGGCAGCGATCGCCATGCCTTTTTCTTCCTGCAGGTCGAAAATCGCGACCTTGAC